>JBBQDB010000070.1:0-20730 GCA_038319245.1 Gemmatimonadales bacterium | reverse complement strand
CACGATGCTCTACGGCCACGTCGAGACATACGCCGATCGCATGGCGCACCTGGCCATGCTGCGCGACCTGCAGGATGAGACGGGCGGGTTCCTCGCTTACATCCCGCTCGCGTATCATCCCGACAACAACGAGCTCGGCGTCGAACTGGGGCGCACGGGTACCGCGACCACCGGCTTCGACGACCTGAAGAACCTCGCCGTCGGCCGCCTGTTCCTCGACAATTTCGAGCACATCAAGTCGCACTGGATCATGGTCACGCAAGCGGTGACGCAGATTGCGCTGCACTTTGGCGTGAACGACATCGAAGGCACGGTGGTGCGCGAGAAGATCTATCACGCCGTCGGCGCACACACGCCACAGGGGATGACGCTCTCGCAGCTGCTTACCCTTATCCGTGGGGCGGGCAAGCGGCCTGCTGAACGTGACTCGTTCTATCGGGTCTTGCACGAGTTCGGCCCCGAGGAAACCGGTCTTGTCGTCGACACCGCGGCGAACGACGCGGCGCTCGCAACTGCGGTCGCCTGAGGGTACGTCCATGCTTCGCGTCGGCCGCATTCCCTATATCAACTGCTATCCCGTGTACGGTGGCATCGACCGTGGCGTCGTGCCCCTCGCGGGCACACTGGTCGACGGCATCCCGACGCATTTGAATCGGCTCATGGCCGCGGGAGCGCTCGACGTCAGCGTCGTGTCAGCCGTCGAATATGCGCGCGATGCGCGACGGTACTTGTTGTTGCCTGAGCTTGGCATCACGAGCGACGGGCCGGTTCGCAGCGTGATGCTCTTTTCGCGTCGCGCACCCGAGTCACTGGGCGGTGCGCGCGTGTTGGTCAGCAAAAGTTCGATGACCAGCGTCGCGCTGCTCGAGTTGCTCTTCGAACATGTCTGGAAGTGTCGCCCGGAGTTCGTACTGGGCGACGCAGAACTGGTGGACGTTGGTCGCTTTGACGACGAGCCACACGAAGCGCGCTTGGTGATTGGCGACGCCGCGCTCAAGCTCTTCGACGAAGCCAATCGCGGCGGTCCGTGGGCTGACCGCTACCCGCATCGCATCGATCTCGGCTCGGCATGGAAGACATGGACTGGTCTACCATTCGTATTCGCCGTGTGGGTCGCGCAGCGCACCACACCAGTCCATGCCGCGCTCTCTGCACACGCGTCGCTGATCGCCTCGCGTGATTGGGGGCTTGAGCATCTCGACGTGCTCGCGGCTCAGGCTGCACTCGCGAGCGGTGTACCCCGTGAGACCTGTGCGGTGTATTTCTCCGGGTTGGACTACCGATTGTCATATCCGCATCTTGCGGGCCTGACCGAGTTCTTCCGCCGGCTCGTGCTGGCGGGACGCGTTCCCGATGGGACGCTCGCATTTCTTCCTGCCGCCTGACACGCATCCATGCGCGACCTGCTCGATTTCTACACGAACGCACCGCTGCTCGAGCTCGGCCTCGAAGCCGATCGCGTGCGCGCGGCCAAGCATCCCGGCGATGTCGTCACCTACATCGTCGATCGCAACATCAACTATACAAACGTCTGTGTCGCTGATTGCGGTTTCTGCGCATTCTATCGACGCCCGAAGCACAACGAAGGCTACACGCTCTCGTTCGAACAGATCGGGCACAAGATCGAAGAGACGAAAGCACTCGGCGGTGTGCAGATCCTCATTCAGGGCGGGCACAATCCGTACATCCCGTTCGAGTGGTACCTGGACATGCTGCGCTATATCAAGCGCTACCACCCGATTCATATCCACGGATTCTCGCCAAGCGAAGTCGATTTCTTCGCCACGCGTTTTCGGATGGAAGCGGTCGACGTGATTCGCGAGTTGCAGAAGGCCGGTCTCGATTCGATACCCGGTGGCGGCGGAGAGATTCTCGTGCAGCGTGTGCGTGACATCGCCGCGCCCAAGAAGGCCGGCGCCGATCGCTGGCTTGAGATCATGGAGCTGGCGCACGGTGAGGGGATGAAGACATCGGTGACGATGATGTACGGTATCGGCGAGACACTGGCCGAGCGCATCGAGCATCTGCAGCGTGTGCAGGCCGTACAGGCGCGCACCGGTGGATTCACGGCGTTCATCTGCTGGCCGCTGCAGCCAGAGAACACGCCGACGATGTCGCACATGCCGAAGACGGACGCGATGACGTACCTGCGCACCGTTGCACTGGCGCGCATCGTGCTCGACAACGTTCCCAATCTGCAATCGAGCTGGGTCACTATGGGGATGAAGGTTGGCCAGATGGCGCTGCGCTTCGGGTGCAACGACTTCGGTTCGCTGATGATCGAGGAGAACGTGGTCTCGGCGGCAAACACGACGCATCGCACCACCACGGACGAAATGGACCAGCTCATTCGCGACGCGGGATTCACGCCGGCCCGACGTCGGCAGGACTACAGTATTATTCCGCCCGCTGTCGAGTCGCTCGTCACCGTCGCGGCCTGAGTGGCGATCGATTCGGTGCACGCCGTACCGCAAATCAGGACCGGAATCGGCTACGACTCACATCGTTTCGGCGTGGGCGGACCGATGCGGTTGGGTGGTATTGATCTTCCGGCGGATGTGCACTGTGCCGGCCACTCCGATGGCGACGCAATCTGTCATGCCGTCACCGACGCCATTCTCGGTGCGGCAGGGCTGGGCGACATTGGTGAGATGTTCCCCGATACCGCCGCCGAGAACAAGGGAAAGGATTCGGTGGTGATGCTGGAGGCCGCATTGCAGCGCGTGCATGGCGCCGGATGGCGAGTGAACAATGTGGACATCACGGTCATCGCGCAGCGTCCGAAGATTGGGCCGCATCGCGTGGCGATTCGCGCGCGGCTCGCTGCGGCGCTTGGTGTCAGTGCGGACGATGTCAGCGTGAAGGGCAAGACCAACGAAGGCATGGGCTGGATTGGCCGCGAGGAAGGTTTGGCGGTGATGTCTGTCGCCACATTGGTCCGAGCGTGAGCGACTTGCTCGCTGCCGCGATATGTCGTGCATGACCTGCTGAACTGGCTCGGCGCGCTGCCGGATCCGCTGCTGTATGGCGTGATTCTGCTTGCGGCCTTCGCAGAAAATATCTTTCCGCCGTTACCGGCGGATACCGTCGTTGCGCTTGGCGCGTTCGTTGCGGCGCGCGGAAACGGCACCGCCATCGGTGCGTGGTCGGCAACCATGGTCGGCAACATCGGCGGCGCAATGCTCATGTACACGCTTGGTCGACGCTTCGGCATGCCGTGGCTCGCACAGAAGATGCCGTCAGTTTTCGGTGGTGATGTCGGTGACAAGTTCGCGGCACGCTTCCAACAACAGGGAATGCTGGCCGTGGTCATCAGTCGGTTTCTGCCTGCGGTACGTGCCGTGGTGCCACCCGTCGCCGGCGCAATGGGCATCGGTGCAACGCGCGCCGCACTCGCGATGGGCGTCGCGTCGGGAGCGTGGTATGCGATCGTGTGTTGGCTCGCGTTTCGTGCCGGCGCCAATGCAGATGCGCTGCTCGATCGCATCGCGACGCAACAGCGCCTGATTGGCATTGTCGCGATGGCGATCGTCATCATTGCTGCAGTCGTCTATTGGATCAGGCGACGTCGGAACGCCGCGTGACAACGCCTTCGACCAAGACCGCGGAAAACGCGCAGTTGCAGTCGGCGTTTCATCTGCGCGCCTTCGAGGACACGCTGCAGCTCGAAGATGGCGCGTCGCCGCGAACGATCGAGGCCTATCGTCGCGATGTGATTCGGTGTGCGGTCTTCATGCGCTCGCAGGGAATTGATCGTGCTGCCGACATCACGCCCGGTGCGCTCCGCGAGTTTGTTTACCACCTGAAAGACCTCGGGCTGGCCGGCGCATCGATCCGTCGCAACATCTCCGCCTTGCGGACGTGGTTTCGCGTCATGCTCGCCGATGGTCTCGTGACGCACGATCCGACCGAGCGACTCGACTCGCCACAGCGGTGGCGCACGTTGCCCGAGGTGTTGACCGTCGAAGAAGTCACGGCGCTGCTGGCCGCACCCGGGCTTGACGAAAAGCTCGCGTTTCGCGACCGCGCCATGCTGGAACTTGCGTACGGGGCTGGCCTCCGTGTGTCTGAGTGGATCGGTCTCGCGGTGAAAGATGTGTTGCTTGAGGAGAGTCTGCTGCGCGTGTTCGGCAAGGGCAGCAAGGAGCGGCTCGTTCCGATCGGCCGGTCAGCGATTGGCGCGGTTGCGGTGTATCTCCGCGAACTCCGTCCGGTGCTCGAGCGAGGAGGCGGGAAAGGGATCCTGTTTCTCAATGCGCAGGGCAACCCGCTCACGCGCATGGGTGCGTGGAAGATTCTCCGCAAATACGTCACGATGGCCGGCATTGAACGGCCGGTATCGCCGCACACGCTCAGGCATTCGTTCGCGACGCACCTGCTCGAGGGCGGGGCCGATCTGCGCGCCGTGCAGGAAATGCTCGGCCACGCGGATATCGCCACGACCCAGATCTACACGCACGTGGATCGCGAGTATCTTCGAACGGTGCATCGCCAGTTTCACCCACGGGCCTGAGCCCGACGTTCCAACTCATGCCTCAATCGAGCGTTCCATGATCCTCGTCATCGACAACTACGACTCGTTCACGTACAACCTCGTCCAATATTTCGGCGAGCTTGGCGAAACGATCGTCGTCCACCGCAACGATGCGATTTCCGTGGACGACATCGGCGTGCTGGCGCCGGAGGCGATTGTGATTTCGCCGGGTCCGTGTGCACCCGTCGACGCGGGCATCTCGGTCGATGTCATTCGACGGTGGGGCGCGGAGATTCCGTTGCTTGGCGTCTGCCTCGGACATCAAGCCATTGGTGAAGCGTACGGTGGGGAAGTGGTGCGCGCATCGCGTGTCATGCACGGCAAGCTGTCGCATATCACGCACAACGGGACCGGCCTCTTTGCGGGCGTCCCCTCACCACTCGGCGTGATGCGCTACCACTCGCTCGTCGTCAAACGCGAGACACTCCCAGACGTCTTGCAAGTAACGGCCGTGGCGCAGGATGACCCGTCGGAGATTCACGCGCTGCAACATCGCACGCATCCGGTCTGGGGCGTACAGTTTCATCCCGAATCCATTTTGACCGAGTGCGGCCGCGACCTGCTGGTCAACTTTCTGGCGATGGCGCGGCAATCACGCGTCGCCACCGTTTAACCGTTGCGTCGCATTCGTAGAGCGAACGTGCAGCGAACATACAGCGAACCGACGGCGAACCTCCCGACGCGAGTCGCGGCATAGCGATTCGCGGCATAGCGATTCGCTAGTTGGGCTTCGAGGCCTCGTCGCCTGACTTCGTGTCGCTGCCCGTCGTCGCGGGTGTTGGCTTGATCAGCAGCGAGAGGACTACGCTCGTCGTCAGCACGCCGGCCACCACGAGTAACGACGGCCCAATGGCAATTGGCCAAACGTCTTCGAGCAGCATCTTCGCGCCAACGAAGGCCAATACAATCGCCAGTCCGTACTTAAGCATGTGAAACGTGCCAATAACGCCGGCAAGAACGAAGTACAGCGAACGTAGTCCAAGAATGGCGAAGACGTTCGAGGTGTAGACCAGAAACGGATTGCGCGTCACGCCGAATACCGCCGGAATCGAATCGAGCGCAAAGACCACATCGGTGGTCTCGACCAAGGCCAGCACGACAAAGAGCGGCGTCGCAAGCCAGCGCAACGCAGATCCCGGCGGAACGGACTCTCGCACGAAGAATCGGTCGCCACGAAACGCCGTCGTCAGGGGCACGACACGTCGTACGATGCGAATGACTGGATTCGCCTCCGGTTCAATATCACTTTCGCCACCGAACGCCATGCGAATGCCGGTGATCACGAGAAATGCGCCGAACAGATACAGCACGGCGTGAAATTTCTCGATCAGCACGGCGCCGGCGGCGATCATGCTACCGCGCATGAGCAACGCACCGATAATGCCCCAGAACAGGACGCGATGCTGGAGCGCGGGCGCGATTTTGAAGTAGCCGAAAATCATGATGAACACGAAGAGGTTGTCCACCGACAGTGCCTCTTCAACCACATAGCCGGCAAAGAACTCAAGCGCCGCTTGTCGGCCCATCACTTGGCCGATGCCGAGTCCGAACGCCACAGCCAACGCGATCCAGACCGCACTCCACGCGAGTCCTTGGTTGACCGACACCGCGTGTGGGGTGCGATTGAAAATGCCCAGATCGAGTGCCAGTAACACCAGCACCAGGGCATTGAACCCAACAAACCACCAGAAATTCGGCATGCAGTCCGCTGATGATGGATATTGCCGCCAGGCGGTTTGCCTTCGAGCGGACTCCGTCGTATCTTAACTGGCGTGAATTTTGCTGCAAACACGCCTCACGACCCGCGTTGATGCCCGTTCTGGCCGTGATCCCTGCGCGCCTCGGTGCGACACGCTTGCCCCGCAAGCCGCTCCGGTTGCTGGGCGGCGTGCCGCTCGTTGTCCGAGTCTACCAACGCGTCGCATCGCTCAAGGTCGCAGACCGCTGCATAGTCGCAACCGACGACGACGAAATTCTGGCCATCTGTAGCGCCTACGATGTGCCAGCGGTGCTCACGAGTAGCGCGCATCCGAGCGGCACCGATCGGGTCGCCGAGGTCGCTCGCCGTCCCGAATTTGCGGACTTCCACATCATCGTGAATGTACAAGGTGATGAGCCGTTCGTATCGCGTGATGCGATTGCGGGCGCGGTCGCGCTCGTCGCGAGCGGCCGGACACCGATCGGTACGGCCGCGCTCCGGATTGATGTGGCTGCGTTGGCGAGTCCAGACATCGTGAAGGTCGTGCGAGATGACGGTGGCCGCGCGCTTTACTTTTCTCGCGCGCCAATCCCGTTTCTGCGCGACGCTGCTGATGTCGAGCTGCAAGTACCGCTCGCATTGCAGCATGTCGGCGTGTACGCATACACCCGTGCGGCGCTCTTGGCCTGGGTCGCGCAGCCACCGCATCCGCTCGAACTCATCGAACGCCTGGAGCAGTTGCGCCCGTTGGCGCAGGGCGTCGCCATCGGTGTGGCCGAAGTGGCGGCGGCCGAAGGCGGCATTGATACCGAAGACGATCTCGCGCGTGCAAACGCGCATTGGATACTGATGAACGCAAACGAGCTGGACTCACCCCTGTCATCCGCCATGCGCAGTCTGACCGGGCTTCCTTCGATCGAAACCACCAGCCTGCGAGGTGACGCTTGACCAATCCACAGATGGCGTCCGGGCAGGCCGGCGCGCCCAACAGCACGCCCAAATACATCTTCGTCACGGGCGGCGTCGTTTCGTCGCTGGGCAAGGGCATCGCGGCCGCGTCGCTGGGTCGGCTGCTGGTCGATCGTGGCTTTCGCGTCACCATGATGAAACTCGATCCGTATCTCAATGTCGATCCAGGTACGATGTCGCCGTTTCAGCACGGCGAAGTGTTCGTGACCGATGACGGCGCAGAGACGGACCTTGATCTTGGACACTACGAGCGGTTTCTCGATCGACCGCTGTCGCAAGCCAACAACATTACGACGGGTCGCGTCTACTCGAACGTGATCACCAAAGAACGTCGGGGCGAGTACCTTGGCTCGACGGTGCAGGTCATTCCGCACATTACCGACGAGATCAAGGGTGCGATCAAGCGCGTTGCGCCCGGCAACGATGTCGTGCTCGTGGAAATCGGCGGTACGGTCGGCGACATCGAATCGCTGCCATTCCTCGAAGCCATTCGTCAGTTCCGTCGCGAGGTGGGCAAAGAGAACGCTATCTTCGTCCACCTGACGCTTGTGCCGTACATCGCCGCGGCCGGCGAAGTGAAGACCAAGCCGACACAGCATTCCGTGCGCGAGTTGATGGAAATCGGTATCCAGCCTGACTTCCTGATCTGTCGCAGCGAACGTCCGCTCACCGATGACGTGAAGCGCAAGATCGCGTTGTTCTGCAACGTCGACTTTGGCGCGGTTATCGAAAGCCCTGACGTACCGACGATCTACGAGATTCCGCTGACCTTCGAAGCACAGGGCTTCGCCGATCGCGTGATGGAGCGCTTTCGTCTCAGCGCGCCGACGCCAGATCTCAGCGCCTGGCGTGCGATGGTGCAGCGTATCACACATCCGAAAGAGCGCGTGAAAATCTGCGTGGTCGGCAAGTACACCGACTACATCGACAGCTACAAGAGCGTGCAGGAGGCGCTCATTCATGGCGGCATCGCGAACGATATCGGCGTTGACCTCGCCTGGACGTCCAGCGATCACTTCACGTCGCCGGAGCGCGCACGCGAAATCCTCGCTGGCTTCCATGGCCTGCTCGTGCCCGGTGGCTTCGGCGTGCGCGGCATCGACGGTATGGTGGAAGCGATTCGCGCGGCGCGCGAGGCCAAGTTGCCGTTCTTCGGAATCTGCCTAGGTATGCAGATCGCGATCATCGAGTTTTCGCGACATGTCCTCGGGCTCGGAGACTCACACTCGAGCGAGTTTGCGCCGGAGTGCGCGAATCCCGTCGTCTCGTTGCTCGACTCGCAGCGCGACGTGACCGACAAGGGTGGCACCATGCGGCTCGGCGCGTACCCGTGCCGTTTGCAGCGCGGCTCGAAGGCGGCGGAAATCTACGGTCAACCTGAAGTGAGCGAGCGCCATCGTCATCGGTACGAAGTCAGTAACCGTTATCGCGAAATGTTCACTGAGCATGGGTTGCGGCTCAGCGGACTCTCGCCTGACGGTTCGCTCGTCGAGATGATTGAATTGCCGAGCGAGACGCATCCGTGGTTTATCGGCTGCCAGTTCCACCCGGAGTTGCAATCGCGTCCATTGCGGCCGCATGCCCTGTTCGCGGGCTTCGTCGCCGCATCCGATCGGTATCGTCGCGCGTCCGTGGCGAGCGAACGCCCGACGCTCGCGCAATCGGCGCACTGACGACATGACCTCGTCCGACGCCACGCCGCAACGCTTTCCCGCGGACCAGCTATTCCTCATTGCCGGGCCGTGTCAACTCGAAGACGACGCGCTGAATCTGCGCGTTGGTGAGGCGCTCGCGCGACTCGCCGAACACGTACCAGGTGGCATCATCTATAAGGCAAGCTTCGACAAGGCCAACCGGTCGAACGTCGACGGTGTGCGCGGCCTCGGACTCGACGCTGGGCTCGCAGCGCTCGCGCGTGTTCGTTCCGCAACCGGACTACCGATCCTCACTGACGTACACGACGCGTCGCAGTGTGCACCCGCCGCGGACGTGGTGGATGTGTTGCAGATCCCCGCGTTTCTCTGCAGACAAACGGACTTGCTGCTCGCGGCTGGTGCGACCGGTAAACCGGTGAACGTGAAGAAGGGTCAGTGGATGCACCCCGAGGGGATGCGCGGCGCCGTGCGCAAAATAGAAGCCGGTGCCGCACTCTCTGCACAGCCGATGGGTGAAATCGCGGTAACCGAGCGTGGTACATTTTTCGGCTACGGCGACCTCGTCGTGGACATGCGTTCGTTCGCGCGCCTGCGAGTTGCATGCGATGCGCCGGTGATCTTCGATGGCACCCACAGCGTGCAACGGCCCGGCATGGGCGCGGGCGGCGCGAGTGGTGGAGCAAGGGAGTACATCCCATCGCTCACCCTGTCGGCGATTGCCGCGGGCGCGCAAGGGCTATTTCTCGAAACGCATCCCGATCCCGATCGTGCGCCAAGTGATGGGCCAAATATGCTACGCCTCGACGCGCTCGCGGATCTGATCAAACGCGCCGTCGACATCTGGGATCGAGTGCGCGCATGACGCTCGCATTGCCGACCGATACGGAGCACACGATAGTCGATCGCGATGCACTGCCGCCGCTGGTGCTCGTCGCGCCGCGTATCGATCCGGCACTCGCCCGCCGCATTCGCGTCATCGTGTTTGACGTCGATGGCGTGCTCACCGATGGCGGGGTCTACCTCGGCGCGACGCGCTCAGCCGATGCCGACATGGGAGTGCCGTTTGAGCTGAAGCGCTTCGACATTCAAGACGGTCTGGGTATGGCGATGCTCCGTGAAGCGGGACTGCATGTTGTCATCATCACGGGCCGTGTCTCGGAGAGTGTCGCGATGCGCGCGAAGGAACTGCGCGTGACCGCGTTGGTGCAGGATCCACAAGCGCGCAAGTTGCCCGCGCTGCGTCGGATTCTCGCGCAACTGCAGTGCACGCTCGATGAAGTTGCATTTGTGGGCGACGACCTCCCCGATCTCGCGGTGCTGCGTGAAGTGGCACTCCCCGTTGCCGTTGGCAATGCCGTGTCAGAAGTACGGCGGACGGCGTTGCTGCAACTGATCGCGCGCGGCGGGCACGGTGCCGTTCGCGAATTTGCCGAAGCGTTGCTGACCGCGCGCGGTGAATGGACGGACCTCGTGGAATCGTATGTAGCCAGTCGGCGTGAAGACGTTGCCGTCGACGTTACCAACGTCGTTGTCAACGAGGACGTGGCATAATGTCGATCGCGAAGCTCGACGTGGGTATCGAATCGTCGGCCTTGATCGACGCACGTATTCTCGCCAACGGGCGACGCGTGCTCGCTGCCGAAGCGCTGGCGCTGCAGGTATCGGATGCCGCGCTTGGCGACGCCTTCGTGCGCGCCGTGCATCTGCTCAAGGCATGCCGCGGACGCATCATCGTCGCCGGTGTTGGCAAGTCGGGACTTGTCGCGCGAAAGATTGCAGCGACGTTCACGTCCACCGGCGCGCCGGCCATGTTTCTGCATCCCGTTGAGAGCGTGCACGGTGACCTTGGTATCGTCAGCCAAAGCGATGTGGCGATCCTCATCTCGAAGAGCGGCGAGAGCGACGAGTTGCTGGGCTTGATTGACGCGCTCGCGCGCATGGGTGTCGGCATCATCGCGATGACATCGATGACGACATCGCGCCTCGCACGGCACGCGGACGTGACGCTCGATTTGGGCGTGCGCGAGGAAGCGTGTCCGCACGACTTGGCGCCAACAAGCAGCACGACCGTCACCATGGCACTTGGCGACGCGTTGGCCGTGGCCCTGCTGCAGGAACGCGGGTTTCGCGCGGAAGACTTTGCGCGACTCCATCCGGGCGGTGCACTCGGACGTCGATTGCTCACGCGCGTGCGAGACGTGATGGAGACGGACGCCTTACCAGCGCTCTCGAGCGACGCGACGATGCGCGAGGCTGTTGGGATGCTCGCCGCGCGTCGCGGAATTGCGATCGTCATGGAACAGTCGCGGGTAGCCGGGGTTGTGACCGCGGGTGACTTGACGCGATTGCTCGAGCGTGAGCGTGACGTGCTCGCGGTTTCTGTGCGCGCGGTGATGACGATTTCGCCACAGTTGGCACATGATCATGAATTGGGGAGTGCAGTGGTCCATCGGATGGAAACGATCGGCATCATGGCGATGCCTGTGGTGAATAGCGAGCAGCAATTGGTCGGCGTGGTGCACTTGCACGATCTGCTTCGCGCGGGGGCTGCGTGAGCGTTGTGTCATTCTCGCGCGCGCACCGCGTCGCGTGGCGTCGGCAGCTCGCGTCGCGTGCCGTACTGTTGCGTGCATTACTGTCGCGTGTCGTACTACTGCTCTGCAGCGCGACGGTGCTCAGTGCCGCCAAGTGCCCATCGCGTGCCAAGGCGACGCCGGTGACCGCGCGCGCCAAACAGTCCGCACTTCCCGATTCGGCCGATCAGGTGCTCTTCGGTGGGAGTACCATTCTGACAAATCAGGGCGTCAGCAACGGTCGTCTGCTGAGCGACACCATGTTCGTGTACGAAGACGGTGCACGTCTCGATTTGCGCCGCGTCAACTTGACCTTTTTCACAAGCTTGGGCGTGAAGGACGGACTGCTCACTTCGCGCACGGGCACGTACAACTCGAGACTCTCACGCTTGGAAGCACGCGGCGAGGTCGTCGTCGTGCGGGAAGATGGCAAGCGACTCAACACGCCGCAGCTGGTCTTCGATCAGGCGCGAAATCAGATCTTCAGCGACAGCACGTTCACGCTCATCGAACCCTCTCGGCAACTGACGGGTATCGGGTTCGAATCAGATCCAAAGTTCACGAATTTCAAGTGTCTCCGCGCGTGCAAGATCATTGCGTCGGTTCGGATCCCCGCCAAGTGACTCGATGACTCGTCGCGTTCGTAGCTTCTGCACGTTGGCACTCGTGGCGCTCCCGGTATTTGCCGGGTGCGTACTCGGGCGTCCGCGTACAGCGTCTGCGCCACGAACACCGGCTGAAGCTCCAAAGGCGCCGCCGAAGACGGTGCAGAAGCCGGATACTGCGCCGCGCATGCTCGTGCTTGATAGCATACGCCTTCGCGACTCGTTGCAGATGGTGCACGTGGCCGACTCGATTGCGCGCGGCGCAGCAGGACTGCTGCCGACGAATGATTCGGCGTCAAAGGCCACAGCACTCGCGGCAGCCAAGAAGCCGCAGAAGGCACCCGCCGCGTCCAAGCCGTGCATTCTTGATCTCTCTGAGTCTCCGCCGGAAACGCGACTCACCTACAATCGCGTCGACAGTCTGAACGCGACCACGTTCATTGGCGGTGGCTTTGTCGGGCATTGTCAGGGTGAAAAGAATCGTATCAGCGCCGACAGCGCCGAGCAGTTTCAGGCCGCTGGCGTACTTAACTTGTACGGCAACGTAAAGTACGAGGATCCGGGGCGCATGCGGCTCGAGTCGTTGCGTGCGACGTACTTCACGCGCGAAGAGCGCATCCTGGCTACGGGTGCCGTGCGCGCGCTGCAACTCACGACGGGCAGCACGTTCACGGGACAGAGCATGGAGTATTTTCGTCCGCTCGTCGGCGTTCGTGCGGGTACGAAGCTCATCGCACCGGACAATCCCGTCGCAGAGCTCATCGAGAAGGACAGCACCGGTAAGCCCGGACCGCCGGTGCAGATTCGTGGCAACACGATGATCGACATCGACGACAGTTTGCTCTTCGCGGTCGGCAACGTCGTCATTACGCGGAGCGGGCTCGTTGGTCGTGCCGACTCGGCCACCTTCGATAAAAACACCGAACGCGCTCGACTCATCCGCACCGCGAAGGTCATCAATCAGGATTCGAGTCGGAAGTTCACGTTGACCGGCGACACGATCGACCTGTTCAGCAAAGAGCGCCAACTGCAGCGCGTGATGGCACTGCACAATGCGACGGCGGTCAATAGCGATGTGACCATCCTCGCCGAAAAGATTGATTTGCGACTTGCCGCGCAGAAGCTGACACGCGCGTATGCGTACGGCGGCAAGCGCGCGCGCGCCAAAACGCCGCAGCAGGACGTCGAGGCTGACTCGCTCGATATCGTCATGCCTGAGCAGCGTGTCAGCGAAATGCGCGCCGTCGGTCGCGCCGTGACAACAGGCGTTCCGGATACAACCAAAATGAAATCGGAAGACCGTGATCTGCTGCGCGGCGACACTGTCGTCGCGAGCTTTGACAGCGCGCGATTCGCCGGCGACACCGCACAGCCCAAGGTCCGGCAGATCACCGCACATGGGCACGCGAGCTCCCTGTTCCAGATTGCCGCGAAAGAGGGACCGACATTCCCGCCGGCGCTCAATTATTCACGCGGCAAGCGAATTCTGGTACAGTTCGACAGTGGGCAGGTCCGAGACGTGACCATCGATTCTTCGGCGTCCGGTGCGTATTTCGAGCCGGCCGCCGATACTCTCTCCGACAGCACGAAAAAGAAGTCCAGTAAAAAAGCGCCGACGCCGGCCCCACCGCGTCGGCGTGGTGCGCAGATTTCGATGACGTCCCCGTGGGATCGGCGGTACGGGACGTTTCTCTTTCGGCTCTCCAACGTCGTCCATGCCTGAGCGCGTCGAAGCCTCTCCATCGTCGTTCGATCCAGTCGCGTCCTTCGTCGCGCGCTATGCGGCGGGTGACCGCTCATTGGCGCACGCACTGAGCGCCATCGTTGAAGCAGCCGACGAGTCCGGGAGAGCGCCGCTGCACGCGATCACGACGAAGTTCCGCGAGGCGCGCCTGGCGCAGGCCGTGCTCGAAGGCCGCGACCCCTCCGCTGAGGCCGCTCGACTCGCCCTCGACGACATTCGGGGTCATTTGGCCGAGAGCGTCTTGCCGCAGCTCGCCGAACGGTCGGCAGTCGTGTGGCCGGCGGGAGCGCACGCCAATCCGGATAGCGTTGTCACCATCGAGCCGGCAATCTGGGGCGCGCTCGCCAGCCGCCGCGCCGATGTGCTCAGGGCGCTCCGCGAAACTGGCGAACACGCGGCCAGTGGCCGGCTTCCGACGCCAGCCCTAGCGTCGGCGATCGTCGAGGGAGGCTCGGTGCTATCCGCCGATGGCTTGGTGAAAGTGTACCGCGGCCGTCGCGTAGTGCACGATGTCGCGATCAACGTCAGGCAAGGTGAAATTGTCGGTCTGCTGGGCCCCAACGGTGCCGGCAAGACCACGACGTTCTACATGCTCGTGGGTTTGATTGCGCCGCAGTCCGGGCGTATTCAACTCGACGGTCGTGACATCACCGACATGCCGATGTACCAGCGGGCTCGGCAGGGTATCGGCTACCTTTCCCAAGAGCCGTCGATCTTCCGGAAGCTGACCGTCGAGCAGAATATCCTCGCGATTCTGGAAACCTTGCCGCTGTCGTCGCAGGAACGGGCTCGCCGGCTGGAGACGTTGCTCGACGAGTTGGGGATCAAGCGGCTACGCAGCAGTCGCGCGTTTCAATTGTCCGGAGGTGAGCGTCGTCGCTTGGAGATCACGCGCGCGCTCGTGACGGAACCGAAGTTCATGATGCTCGATGAACCGTTCGCTGGTGTCGATCCAATCGCGGTGCACGACATTCAGTCGATCGTCTCGGACTTGCGGCATCGTGGTATCGGCGTGTTGATCAGCGATCACAATGTCGAGCAGACACTGGACATTGTGGACCGCGCGTACATCATGTTTGATGGGCAGGTGAAAGTATCTGGCACGGTTCGTGAACTGGTCTTTGATGATACCGTTGCGGAGATTTACCTGGGGCCAACGCTGACTGCGCGACTTCGCGCGCGCTTCGCTGAAGCCGATGAGGGGGTGCTGGCCGAATGAGAACGGGACTCCAACAGAGCACCGGACTACGGCAGGAAATGAAGGTGAATCCTCGCCTCTATCAGGCGATGGATTTGCTGTACATGCCCCTGCTCGATCTCCAGCAGCACCTGAAGCAGGAACTGCTCACGAATCCGTTTCTCGAACTCGTCGATCAGGATGACGACGACGAAACGCCAGATCCAGACGAGCCGGCCGAACCCGAAAATCTCGCCGAAGCAGACACCACCAACGAAGCCGAAACAGAACCGGAAAAGACCGGCGATGACGACGTCGATTGGGAAGCCGTGCTGCTGGACGGTTTCGAGACCGGCGGCCAGCGCGAAGAGCATGAACAGCGCGAGTGGTACGAACCGGTCACCGTCGACGCGCGTCATCTGTCGGACCATCTGACCGAGCAGCTCTCGCTCCTCGAACTGTCGCCGCGCCAGGCATTTCTCGCAGATGAATTCGTCGGCAACATTTCCGATGATGGTTATCTCGCGTGTCCGCTCGAAACGATTCGCGACGGACTGAACGATCTGCTGCTCAAGGAAGCCGAAGAGCGTGAGAGCGATGCAGTTGTCGCGCCGTTCACCGACGTGGAACTGCTTGCGATGCTGCAGATCATCCAAGACCTCGATCCACCGGGCGTCGGTGCACGCGATCTGCGTGAGTGCTTGCTGCTGCAGTTGCGCGCCGCCGGACAGAAAGACGCACTCTCGTTTCGGCTGGTCGACGAAAGCTTCGAAGAACTTATCGGGCATCGCTGGAGCGAACTTTCGAAACGCTTCGGCATCAGCGCGCAGGATGTGCAGACTGCGGCCGATGAGATCGCGAAGCTCGACCCGAAGCCGGGGCTTCGCTTTTCAGCTGGCAGCGACAACTACATCATCCCCGATCTCGTCATCGACAAGATCGACGGAGCGTATCACATCTTTTTGAACGACGGTAACCTGCCGCGCCTCAAACTGTCGCGCGCGTATCAGGAAATTGCTCGCGACAAGAAGCAGTTCGACACCGAGAGCAAGGATTTCATCGCCAGTAAGCTGAACTCCGCGAACTGGATGATTCAGGCGATCGAGCAGCGTCGGCAGACGATGCTCAAGGTCATGCACTATATCGTCGAGCGTCAGCGTGATTTCTTCGAACGCGGCGTGCAATCGTTGCGTCCGCTCACCTTACGCGAAGTGGCCGAAGCAGTCGGCATGCACGAATCGACGGTCAGTCGCGTCACCAACGAGAAGTTCGTGCAGACGCCGCGCGGTGTGCTGCCGCTCAAATATTTTTTCTCATCGGGACTCTCCACCAGCGACGGCGACGACGTCTCCGCGCGTGGCATCAAGGACCAGATCTCGAAGCTCGTCTCCGGTGAAGACACCAAGAACCCGCTCACCGACCAAGCAATCGTGGAGATCCTGCAGCAAACCGGCGTGCAGATCGCACGACGCACGGTAGCGAAGTATCGGGATCAACTGGGCGTGCTGCCGGCACGCATGCGCAAGCGGATTTGAGCGCGACGTACGACGCGGTGTCTTCGCGTGCCTTCACCGCGCCAGTGCGACCACTCGTCGCACCGCACATCGATGTCAGCGTGTTGGTGCCGGCCAAAGACGAAGCCGGCAACTTGCCGCTCTTCGTCGAACTCTGCGCCGAAATGGCCCGCACCCAGCAGGCAACCTACGAAGTGATTGTCGTCGACGACGGCTCCACCGACGGCAGTTGGGCGATGCTGCAGGAGTTGGCCACGCGCTATCCTTTGCTGCGACCGGTACGCCATCGTGCACAGCGAGGAATCGCCGAGGCGTTGCGCACGGGATACCTGCACGCGCGTTCGGACATCCTCGTGTTCTATCCCGCCGATCTGCAGTTCAAACCGGAAGACATCCCACGTCTCGTCGCGCCGATTCTTGCCGGCGAGTCGGATATGGTGACCGGCTACAAACAGGGGAAATACGAAAAGGCGTTCGTCTCTGGCATTTACAATCGCTTGAGTCGCTCGCTCTTTCATGTGCCGGTGCGTGACCTCAACAACGTCAAGGCGTACCGACGTGAGATCATGGCCTCGCTGCCAATGCGCCCGGACTTTCACCGCTACATGATCGTCCTCGCCGCTGCGCAGGGGTATACGGTCAGCGAAGTACCGATCCCGCTTTACGCTCGGCACTCAGGGCGCTCAAAATTCGGTTGGTCGCGCATACCGATCGGCGTGCTCGACATGCTGGCCGTCTGGTTCGAGCTTCGGTTCGGCCAGAAACCATTGCTCGCATTTGGCATGGCAGGCGCCGCGATCTTTCTCGTCGGATTGCTCGCGGGACTCATCGCCCTCGGCGTCTTGGCTATCACGGGCGTTGGTCTACGCGCTGTCTGGACGGTCATTCAAACGTGCCTGCTGCTCGGCGCGATGTTCTTCTCCACCGGCATTCTCGGGGAGCAAATTGCACAGCAGCGCGCCGAAATGCGCGAAATCCGCCGCGAGCTCGAACAGAGCAACGCGAGGCACCAGACGTCCGATGCGAGCGCCGATTTGTCCGCGCCGCACGACAACGCCTGATTCGACGCGCGCATGCGCGTCTTGTTTGTCACGCACAACATTCCGCGGTTCGAGGGCGATGCCGCAGGCTCGTTTGTGCTTCGTCTCGCGGTCGCGCTCCAGAAGAACGGTCACCACGTAGACGTCATCGCGCCGGGTGCGGATGGCTTACCGGTGCACGACAGCATCGAAGGCGTCTCGATCGAGCGCGTCACGTACGGCAGGCCGGCGCAGATGACGCTGGCGTACTCCGGCACCATGGCCGAAGCCGTGCAGCGTTCGTGGAGTGGTCGATGGGCGCTGCTGCGGCTGCTTCGCGCTCTGCGTTCGGCGACACGTGAACGCACGCGCGCCGCAATCCGTCAACGGGCTCCGTACGACATCGTCCACGTGCATTGGTGGTTTCCGTCCGGCTTGGCGCTCTGGCGGGCATTTGCCCGCGGCAAACCGCCGCTTGTCGTCACGATGCATGGCTCCGACGTGCGTCTTGCCCAGAAGCTCGCACCGGCACATCCGCTGTTGCGTGCCGTCCTAGGGCAAGCGGCCATCCGTACGACCGTCTCTCGCTGGCTCGCCGATGCCGTCGCTGCTATCGCGCCGTCCCTGCCGGTTGTGGTCGCGCCGATGCCCGTCAATACGCGGATTTTCTGTGCGGACGCCCACCACGACGACTTCGAGTCGTCGCGTACTGGTATCCTCTTTGTGGGCCGTTTGAATGCACAGAAGGGACTAGCCTTCGCGCTTGCGGCGCTGGCACATCCGGCGTTGGCCAGCGCTAGGATGGACGTTGTCGGCGACGGACCAGACGCAACGTCGCTGCGCGCGCAAGCGCTGGCACTTGGCGTGGCCGAGCGTGTGCGCTGGCATAAGGCCGGTGCGCAACCGGAGCTGGTGCGATTCTTTCGCGGCGCGCGCTGCGTGGTAGTGCCCTCACGCGACGAGGGGCTTGGCTTGATCGCCGTGGAGGCTCAGTTATGCGGGGCACCCGTTGTCGCGTTTAATTCGGGTGGTCTTCCTGATGTGGTACGTCCCGAATCAGGCGGCACGCTGGTCGATGTCGGAGACGTCCCCGCACTGGCCCAGGCACTCGCAATATTGTTGAACGATCCCAAAGAAGCGGCGCGACGTGGCGCGGTGGCGCGGACGGCCATGCTTTCCGATTTCTCGCCGAGTGCAGTCGCGGCGCAATATGCCCAGCTCTATCATGAGGCGATGACGACCGCGGAATCCGATGCACGACGCTGACGCCGTTCCCACTCGTCACATCAGTTGGTGGACCGTGGCGCAGATCGTACTGCTGGTGGCGACGCTGGTATTTGCGGGCCGTACGCTCTTTCAGCAGTGGAGCGCCGTTCGACAGGTCGCGCGAGACGTGCATTTACAGTGGGGATGGATCAGCCTGTCGGGCGTGTTGGTGTTGGCTGTACACGCAAGCCTTATTCAAGCATGGCGGCGGCTGCTGACGGGGTGGGGAAGTCACCTCCGATTTGGCGCGGCGGTACGAATTTGGACCGTATCGAATCTCGGCAAGTATCTCCCGCTCAAGGTGTGGTCCATCGGCGCGATGGGGATGCTGGCGAAGCGCGAAGGCGCGTCCGGCGTGGCCGCGATCGGTGCCGCATTGCTCGGGGCGATGCTCAACGTCGGGACTGGATTTGGCGTCATCGCGCTGAGCGGCACAAGCGTATTGGCCACCGTCGATCCGATGGTCCGCACAACGGCCGTGGCAGGCAGCATTTGCTTCGTGCTTGGCGTAGCTGCGCTACCATGGATTCTGCCGCCTGTGCTCACGCGACTGTCGCGGTGGCGCGGAATTCCCGACGCCGAACAGCATCTGTCGGCGCGTTCGCTTTGGACGGTCGCGCTGATCAACGCCGGTGCGTGGATCGGATACGGCATTGCGTTCCTGTTGTTTGCGCGCGGCGTCGCCCCGCAAATCGCTGGCGCGCCGGGTTTGTTCATCGCCGTCTATACCACCTCGTATCTGGCGGGATACCTATTTCTCTTCGCGCCCGGCGGCATTGGCGTTCGCGAGACCGTCATGACGACGCTGCTTGTATCGCTCGGCCTCGCGCACAAACCAGATGCGCTGTTTCTCGCGCTCGCTTCGCGCGTGTGGCTGACCGGTGTAGAGGTGTTGCCCGGGCTGATCGCCTTACCCTTCACTCGATCTGCAGCTGGTCGTGCTGTTACGGCGGCCGGCGGTCCAAGCGACGGATAAGGCGCCCAACGCCTCCGGTCATCGGCAAGAGTCGATCGTCGGTGCGAGGTGCTCCACTGACGCCGGTCGCGCCGTCTTCGGGGTAGCACTCCCGAACGACACAAAAAGCGTTACCCTCCGCTTTCCCAATTCGCGCCATGTGCATCTGTAACGTGGCGCGGACGCGCTGATGACATGATGCCGGGCACCGCACACCGGCACAGGACCGAACCCGAACTGGCGATGTCGCCGCTGACCGCTTGAGGAGTTCCGTTTGACCCGTACCCCAACGCCCGCGCGCGGCACGCTGCCAATCGGCGAACGCGGGCTCGTGATCGTCCCTACGTACAACGAAAGCGAAAACGTCACACGCATCGTGCCGCTGATTCTGAACCAGGATCCGCTGCTCGAAGTGCTCGTCGTCGATGACAATTCTCCGGACGGCACTGGTCAGCTCGCGGACGAGCTTGCTGCTGCGACTGGTCGAGTGCACGTACTGCATCGGTCAGAGAAGCAGGGACTTGGCCGCGCCTATTTGGCAGGGTTCAAGTGGGCCTTGGAGCGAGACTACGCGTACATCTTCGAGATGGATGCAGACTTTTCGCACGACCCTCGGCATCTGCCCGAATTTCTCGACGCTATTCGCGGCGCAGACATGGTGCTTGGTTCACGGTACCGCGACGGTAAAGTGACCGTCGTCAACTGGCCGATGACGCGCCTGATGTTGTCGTACGCCGCCAACATTTACGCCCGAGCGGTAACCGGGCTGATGCTTGGCGACGCGACCGGTGGGTTCAAATGTTTTCGTCGCAAAGTGCTTGAGGCAATTCCGTTGGATCAGGTGCGCTCGAACGGTTACGCGTTCCAGATCGAGATGAGCTACCGTGCGTGGAAGCGTGGATTCAAGATCGCGGAGATTCCGATCGTGTTCCACGACCGCACCGAAGGCGAGTCCAAGATGTCCAAGGGCATTGTTCGGGAAGCGATCTGGATGGTGTGGCGACTCCGCTGGTGGGGCAT
>JBBQDB010000069.1:0-20793 GCA_038319245.1 Gemmatimonadales bacterium | reverse complement strand
GCCAAGAGTCGCAATCTCGCGTCCTCCAGCTGCGCTGCTGTCAGCCCACCCTTCACACGCCAGTGACGGGGGTACCAAGTCAGCGCCTGCGGCAGCATCCCGGCCGAGGAATTGAGCCCAACGAGACTCACGCCAGGCAGTCGCAGCGTGGGCTCGGTCTCCGGTTGAATCAGCGCGCGCCACCGGTCGTGAATGTGCAACCGCCGACCGACGCCGAATGGCGCTTGCCACCATTCCGTATCGTGATTGCCGGGGACGACAATGATTGGCGCAATCGCTGCGAACCGATCGAGTACCCGACGCGCCGCGCGGAACTCGTGCCGGCGCGCGCGCTGCGACATATCGCCGGAGACGATAATTGCATCGACGTTTTGCGACGCCGCCACGCGCTCCGCGGCGTCGACGTGCCGTTCGACAAACGGGTAGCCGCAATGAATGTCCGACAGATGCAACAGTCGAACAGGTTGCCCACTCACGACCATGCTCCCAACACGCAGGCCTCAGGAGCGATGGCTTGACGCAGGATCACCCGAGACGGGCGATGACCGCGTTGGTGAATTCGTCGGTCGTCGCGGTGCCGCCCAAGTCGCGCGTCAGTACGACGCCGTCGCGCAGTGTTGTTTCCAGTGCGCCTCGAATGCGCTGCGCCCGCGGGTGATCGCCAATGTGCTCGAGCATCATGCACGCGGCGAGCACGAGCGCCCCAGGATTTGCGATGTTCTTGCCCGCGATATCGGGCGCAGTCCCATGGACCGCTTCAAAGATCGCCGCGGTCGTTCCGATGTTGGCGCCGGGCGCCAAGCCCAATCCGCCGACGAGTCCCGAGATTTCGTCCGAGAGAATGTCGCCGAACAAATTCGTCGTCACGACAACATCGAACGTCTCCGGGCGCATCACCAGGTGCATCGCCATGGCATCGATGATCCGCTCCTCGAACTGCACGCGTCCTTCGTATTCGCGCGCGACCATCCGCCCGACATCGAGGAACAGCCCCTGCGAAAACTTGAGGATGTTGGCCTTGTGGACGAGCGTCACCTTCTTGCGGTTGTGCGCCAACGCGTACTCGAACGCATAGCGCACGATACGCTCCGATCCCACCCGCGTGATGATTGCCACTGATTCCGCAGCCGCCTTGGGATCGTCACCGATTTTCACGTAGTGCTCGACGCCGATATACAGCCCCTCGGTGTTCTCACGCACGAGGACGATGTCGACCTTGTCAAAGCGGCCGGGAATGATGGTGTGCGCCGGACGCACATTCGCGTACAAATCGAACGTCTTGCGCAACGCGACATTGATGGAGCGGAAGCCGTCGCCGACCGGCGTCTCGAGCGGTCCCTTGAGCGCAAGTCGCGTGCGCTTGATCGAGTCAAGCGTCACATCCGGAATCGGATCGTTCCAGCGGGCCACACCGGCCATGCCAGCGACCTGTCGGTCCCATTCGATATCAGCGCCCGCCGCTGCGAGGATGCGGACGGTGGCGTCAGCAATGGACGGCCCGATGCCGTCGCCGGGGATGAGTGTCACAGAAATAGCCATGCAGGAAACATCGTCCGCTGAGACGCCTGGGTGAAGCGCGGTGACTCAACGGCTTTGCCACACGGCGGGTAATCGGTATTGACAGACGCACGTCCTTGGGCGAAAACCTTCGCCATCGCAGTTCCCGCCCGCCCCTCCCGCCTCCCGTGACCGCCACAGCCCCCGCCTCCGCCCCTCGACTTCGCCCGAGTGCGCTCAGCTTTCTGCCATGGATCGGTGTTGCCCTATTGGGCGCCGGCGCCATCGCTGTCATCGCACTGACGCACGGCGAAAAGGTCAGCGCCGCCTGGCTCCTGACCGCGGCCGTCTGCAGCTACCTCATCGCCTACCGGTTCTACAGCCGAATCATTGCATTCGACGTCTTCAACCTCGACCCCACACGCGCGACGCCGGCCGAACGACTCGACGATGGTCGCGACTACGTGCCGACCAACAAGTGGATCGTCTTCGGACACCACTTTGCGGCCATCGCCGGTCCTGGCCCGTTGGTGGGACCGACCCTCGCCGCGCAGTTCGGATTTCTTCCGGGCGCACTCTGGATCATCGTTGGCGTCGCGCTAGGCGGCGCGGTACAGGACTTCGTCATCCTCGCCGCATCGATCCGTCGAGATGGCAAGTCGCTCGGTCAGATGGCGAAGGACGAAATCGGCACGGTCGCGGGTGCGACGGCACTCGTTTCGATCCTCGGCATCATGGTCATCCTCATCTCCGTGCTGGCGCTGATCGTTGTCAACGCATTGCGCGATAGTCCATGGGGTGTCGTGACGATCGGCCTCACGGTGCCGATCGCCATGTTGATGGGCGTGTACCTGCGCTGGATCCGCCCACATCGCGTACTGGAAGCGACGGCGATGGGGCTCGTGTTGCTGATGCTCGCGCTGTATGCCGGCAAGTGGGTGGCGGCCAATCCCGAGCTTGCACCGATGTTCGCACTATCGGCACCGACCATCGCGATCGCCATCATGGTGTACGGCTTTGCGGCGTCAGTCTTGCCGGTCTGGTTGCTCCTCGCGCCGCGCGACTATCTGAGCGCGTTCGTTAAAATCGCCGTCGTCGTCGCGTTGGGCGGCGGTATTCTGTGGGTGCTTCCGCCGTTGGAAATGCCGGCCGTGACCCAGTTTGTCGACGGCTCAGGTCCGGTGTTCGCCGGAAAGCTCTTCCCATTTGTTTTCGTCACCATCGCCTGCGGCGCGATCTCGGGTTTCCACGCGCTCATCTCGTCGGGCACCACGCCCAAGTTGCTCAAGCGGGAAAGCGATGCGCGCTTCATCGGCTACGGCGCCATGCTGACTGAATCGCTTGTCGCAACGATGGCCCTCATCGCGGCGTGCGTGCTCACGCCGGGCATCTACTTCGCGATCAATGCTCCGGCGGCAGCGATTGGGACGACGGCCATCAGCGCCGCACAGGCCGTCGGCAACTGGGGCTTCGTCATTACGCCGGAGCAGTTGGAGACGCTCGCACGACAGGTGGGCGAGAAGTCACTGCTCTCGCGCACGGGTGGCGCGCCGAGTCTCGCGGTCGGGATGGCGCATCTGTTCTCGAAGGCGTTGGGTGGTGAGGGCGCGATGGCGATCTGGTATCACTTCGCGATCATGTTCGAAGCACTGTTTATTCTCACGACGCTCGATGCAGGAACGCGTGTTGGTCGCTTCATGCTGCAAGACCTGCTCGGCAACATTTACAAGCCACTCGGGCGCGTGTCGTGGTATCCGGCAGTCGTGCTGACCAGCGGCATGTTTGTGTGCATGTGGGGCTACTTTCTGTACCAAGGCGTCACCGATCCACTCGGCGGGATCAATTCGCTGTGGCCGCTGTTTGGCATTTCGAACCAGTTGCTGGCGACGGTCGCGCTGTGCGTCGGGACGACCGTGTTCATCAAGATGGGCAAGGCCAAGTACGCGTGGATGACACTGCTGCCGATGACCTGGCTCACCATCGTGACGATGTCGGCGGGACTGCTCAAGATCTTTTCTTCCGATCCGCGCTTGGGCTTTTTGTCGCACGCGGCGCTCGTCGAATCGCAGATCGTCAGCGGCAAGTTGCCGGCGGCGATCAAGTCTGTCGACGCAGCGCAGCGCATCATCTTCAACGACCGTCTCGACACGGGCGTTGCCGCGTTCTTTCTCATCTCGGTGGTCGTCATCCTTGCCGCCTCGATGCGAGAGTGGCTGGCAGTGATCAGCGGCCGAAAGGCGGCGGTGAGCACGGAGTCCAAGTACGTCGCGTCGCAGTTGATGGGTGAGGCGGCATAGTCCCTTCAGCAGGCGTCGATTGAGACGCACTGGCACTTGTTGCTTACGAAACAAAACGGGCCCTCGTCTGCGACGGGGCCCGTTCTGTTTCGTGGACAGTCGCCGGCGTGAACACCTGTTGGTGTCGGTTGTGCCCGTCCACGCGCCAATTGCGGAACATCAATCGTCGCGGGCAGACACGAGCGCGATCCAGCCATCACGATCACACGGTGTGCCGTCGCTCAGTACCGGTCGCAGAATGCGCGCCGGTTGCGCACGGCGGTCGGGACCATCCACGACAATGTCGCCGACCACGGCGTGTTCACCTGACGGAAGCGCGTCGAGGTCGGCGCCGTTCCCGCGGTGAAGAGTTCGAGGGCGCGCCGAGTCAGCGGCGCAATCGTCGCGGCGCGGGGCAGATCGGCGATGGAGGCCACCATGGACTGCACGGCATCCTGTCGAGTCGCGGTAGCGCCGAACAACACCTCACGCGTGCTCTGGCAGCCGCCGAAGAGCGCGCTGCGCACCGCAGCAAGCCGCACGGACGGAGCAAGCGACCGATTCGCGGCGACAGATTGCAGGGCGCCGTCGGTGAGGTCGCGTCCAAGCGCGCGCATGGCAAGCGACGGGTGGACATTCTGGCCAACCCGCATGCTGGGCGTCGCCGCACGGCGTGCGACGTCGTTGGCGACAAACACGGTCGCCGCCGTCCCCATGGTCACGGCGGCCGTCAGGGCGAGCAACGTGGTCAGCAGCAGCTTAGTTGGCACTGTCCGAGGTGGGACGGTCATGTCACCCGGCGTTTGGTGGGGGGACCCCTCTCCCGAAATCCGGGCCGACCCGCACATTTCCTACGCACGGATTTCGATACCGTCACGCGAGCGTCACACGAAGGCGCTGCTCCGTCACCAGAGGCGTTTCACCATGTCGCGTTCGGTCAGTAAGGTCACGTCCGCAGTGGACTTCATGCGGCGCAGTGCCGCCATTCTACGGCGCATCATCGGCGTGCCGGACTACGACATCTACCTCGCGCACATGGCGGCGCGACATCCCGATGCCGTCCCACTCTCCGCGCGCGAATTTGAAGTCACGCGAATGAACGATCGCTACAGTCGCCCCGGCTCCCGCTGCTGCTGATCCGTGTACACGCCGCGTCCGCGCGCTGACCACATGCGCACACCGCATGTCGCCAGAGTGGCTCCAGCGCCTGAACAGCCCGAATGGCAGGCGTCGCTGATCGCCGCATGGCAGCATCGCACGCGATGGGTGCTCGACCGACAAATCGCGATTGCGGAAGTCGCCGCACCAACCGGCCGCGAAGCTGTGCGCGCCGCGCTGCTGCTTGCCCTCGTCTCCGACGCTGGCGACGCCACACGCACCATGGATTCAGCCGGCAATGTCGTTGTCGAAATCGTCCCATCGCATGCACTCGGTTCCGCGAATGAACGATACGACGGCGACAAGCGGTCGCCTGCCGCGCTAGTCTGTCTCGCGCATCTGGACACGGTCTTTGCGAACGACACTCCGCTGCGAGCGACCTTCGACGGCTCCTGTGTACGCTGTCCGGGCATTGGCGACAACAGTCGCGGACTCGCCGCCATGGTGGTACTCGCGCATGCGTTGCAAGCGCCAGAGGCGCGTAGTCGGCTGACGCGACCCATCACGCTTGTCGCAACGGTTGGTGAAGAAGGCGAGGGCAACCTGCGCGGCGCGCGTGCATTCTTCGACAGCGCGGCGCGCCTCGGGCGTCAGGCGTTCGCGGCCATCGCGGTCGATGGTCCTGGCGATACGGGCATCGTCCATCATGCCATCGGCTCACACCGCGTGCGCGTGCACCTGCACGGCGCGGGCGGTCACACTTGGGCGAACGCCGGCACTCCTAACCCGGTACACGCCGCGGGCGCGTTGATCGCGTCGCTCACCCGACTGTCCTCACGAGAACGTCCGTACGCGCTAGTCACTGTCAGCCGAATGAGCGGCGGTGAAACACTCACCAGTGTACCGCGCACGGCGTGGATCGATGTCGATGTGCGGGCCTTCGATGCGACGCGACTTACGCGCCTACGCACGGTCATTGCGCAACTGGCGACGCAGGCGGCGCAGGACGAATCACGTCTCGCGCCTGGGCTCGCGCTGCGCGTCACGTTCGAGTCATTGGGTGAGCGGCCTGCCGGTCATTTGCCCGACTCGCATGCACTGGTCCAGCTGGCCGCACGGGCAACCGATCGCGTTGGTCGTACTCCGCGCGCCGCATCTGCATCCACCGACGCCAACATTCCACTCGCGCTCGGCATTCCGGCGATCGCGCTCGGTGCGGGCGGCACGGGCGGCGACGCGCACACGGAGAACGAATGGTTCGACAACGCCGACAGTGATGTCGGCCTCCGACGACTGCTCGATGTGGTCATGAGCCTCGGCACGGCACCAGATGACTACTTCGGCTGACCAGTCGTTCACGAATCGGTACAACGTGTCCCATCGAGCGGATCGGACGCCCTAACGCTCCACTGTCGTTACTTCAAACGCAGGCGCACTGGGAGACGTCGTAAAAAAGTGTGTCCGTGCCGTGCTGCCCGTATAACTCCGCAAATACCGCTCACGCCACCGCGCTGAAAACTCGTCTGCTTCGTCGCGCGGCACCATCGCCCAGACGCTCCCGCCAAAGCCGGCACCGAATGCGCTGGCCGCAACCGCCCCGAGCGCATGCGCGGTCGCGACCAGTGACGACGTCGCCGACACTTGATTGCCGAGCGCCTGTTCGGCGCCAAGTTGTGACTGCGCGACAAGCTCACCGAATCGTGGCAAATTCATCGCTGCCAGCGCTTGCGCCGCTTCCGGTACGATCCGGTACGACTCCGTCTGAAACTGTCGCAGTCGCGCTTCGAGCGTTTCTGCCGGAAACTCGAGATCGGCGTGCGCACGCACTGCTTGCACCAGTGCAGATGGAAGCGCGACGTCAGGTGCGTCCGCGCCGGCCTGCACGAAGGTTTCATGCAGTGTGCGTGCAGTGCCCGTGCCAGCGTCTGTGCTGTAACGATTCCATGCGTCGACGATGCGATGCGCCGTACGCGCGACGCGATTGTAGCGATCACGCGCGGCCCCACTCTTGGACGCAACGACACCACTGACCGCCACTACGAACACGTACGCATCGGGCCAAGGCACCGAGCGTTCGTGACGCACCGGCGCCCAGCCGAACACATCGAGTTGAGACGGCGTACAGCACAGAATCGCCGTTTGGTCCTGCGCGCCACCCATGGTCCCGACGCCCTTCTCACCCACGAGCGCGCCAAAATCCGCACCGTTTTCCAGGGCACCGACGTAACCGGCGAGCGACAAGCGATCGGTAATGCTGGTCTGCCACGCTGGATCGTCCGTCAGCTTAGACAACGACGCCAGCACGAGCGTCAAGCCGACTGTCAGCGCGCTTGAACTCGACACACCCGCCGCCGATGGCAAGTTGCTCGAGAGTGCTACCGCACAGCCGCTGAGCTGCCCGCCAAAGTTATGCTTAAGGCGACGAATGACTGTGCGCGGATACACCGCCCACGGCAGACTTCCCTGCGGCGTACCATCGAGCGGTAGCGAGACCGCCTCGCGACGATGCGCATCGCGAATGACGAACGTGCGATCCGCGTGCGGGCGCGCCACGATTGCGATGCCTCGCTCCGCCGTGCACAAGAGCGATCGGCCGCCAGCATAGTCGACATGCTTGCCCAACACTTCGATCCGCCCTGGTACAATCCACTCGCGCCGTCCATCACGCGGCACGTTACCGTCATCGAGTGCGCGATGCGCTTCGCGCAGCAGCTTGCGGTACTGATCGGCAACTCTTGGCGCATAGCCCGCATCCGCGAGCGGCATTTGCACCAGTGTCGTCGACAGCCCCGGAATCGTCACGGACGCGGATCCACATCACGCAACCGTTCGGCGACGACGGCGATATCCGCGCGACGTGAGAGGTCCAGCACATCTTCGTGCATGCGGATGGCGCGAACGGGCACGCCCTCGCGCAGTGCGAGCCCGACCGCCTCCGGCAACTCGTATTCGCCTCGTGTCGAGATGGCGACGCGAGCACAGGCATCGACAATCGTTGGTGTCACCGCCCAACAATTCATCCCTACCCACTGCGCTGCTGGCGAGAACACGTCGAGTGTCTCGCCTGGCTTCTCAACGATCGCGCGTAACATGCCGTCCGCTGAAACGGTCAGCACGGCAAAGGCGCGCACGCGCTCCGCGTCAATGTTTCCCGCACGCAGCAGCGTGTCCCGATCGAATGCAATTGTTCCAGCGCTGTCCTCGCTTGCCAGCGCACGCAATGCAGCGACGGGGTAGTAGTTGTCTGCGTTAAGGACGAGAAATGGCGAATCGCCAATCGTGCGCGCCGCCGCGACGACTGCGTCCGCCGTCCCGAGCGCGTGTGTTTGCATGGCGAAGTGGATCCGCACACGGGTGGGCGGTGCCTCGTGCACGAAGTACGTCCGAACGGCGTCGTGCTCAGGCCCGAGAACGAGCGTGACGTCGACGATGCCAGCGTCGGCAAGTGCAGAGATGATGTACTCGAGAAAGGGACGACGCAGCGGAATCATCCCTTTCATCCCCGACGCGGCGACTGTCGCCTGCGCGGCATCGAGTGGCGCGGACGCGTCGTCGCGACGCATCCGCGTGCCGAGTCCGCGCGCAAGGATCGCCGCGGCGGTGATGGTCACTGACCGACTTTCGCTCCGGTCGCGGCGCCAGCGGTCTTCCACGCGCCACGTGTGAAGTCCGGAAACTTGATCGGCGCGCTCCCCTTCTTCACCGACTCTTCGCTCATCGGAAACGGGGCGCTCCATGCGACCGCATCATACACGTCAAAATCCGGTGCGAGGCCTTCGCGCATACACTGCACGAGCCGATACGCCATCACGAAGTCCATGCCGCCGTGGCCGCCGTTTTTTCGCGCGAGATCGCCCACCGCCGTCCACAGCGGATGCTCGTATTTTTTGCCGAGCTGTTCAAGCGGCGTCCACTTCTCACCGCCAGCGGCACCGTCCACGTACAGACGCGGCGGATAATCGTTAAAGATGGCCTTTGAGCCTTGCAGGTTGTTGAGCCGCGAATAGGGACGCGGATTTACCACGTCGTGCTGTAACAGGATAGTGCGTCCGTTAACCGTGCGTAGCAGCGACGAATTGACATCACCGGCCTTGTACTTCTCCTGCCACTTGGCGCTGTCCTTCGGCGTGTGCTGCTCTCGCCATTCAGTAAGTCCAGCCTCCGCCGACGCCATCGACACCATGTAGTCGAAGCGATCGCCGCGATGAATGCCGAGATACTGCGCGACAGGCCCGAGTCCATGCGTCGGATAAAAATTGGCGTTGCGCTGCGTGTGCGGCAGACGACGCCACAGTCCTTCGTCGCGATCTTCAAACAGGATCTCGCGCAGGTCGTGCAGATACGCGGCTTCGGCGTGCAGCAGCGTACCGAACACGCCCTGCCGTACCATCTGCAATACGGTAAGTTCGCTGTTGCCGTAGCAGCAGTTTTCCATCATCAGACAATGGCGGCGCGTCTTCTCCGAGGTCTCGACCAATTCCCAACAGTCTTCGATCGTGGATGCGATCGCCACCTCGGAGCCGACATGTTTGCCCGCGCGCATCGCCGCGAGCGACACGGGCGTGTGAAACGGCCACGGTGTCGCCGTGTACACAAAGTCGATATCCTTGCGCTGCACGAGGCGTTCGTAGTCGCGCGGACCGTTGGTGTAGAGCGCCGGTTCAGGTTGCCCGGCTTTCACGACCATCGCCGCTGCACGCTTTGCCTTGTCTTCCACGACGTCGCACAGCGCGGTGATCCGCACGCCTTCAATCGCGAGGAACTCACTGAGCATCGAGCGGCCACGCAGACCAGTGCCAACGATGGCGATGCGCACCGTCTCGCGCTTCTCGAAGGGCACGCCGAGCATACGCTGCGCATCGGCCGGCGCAGGCGGCGCCAGATCGACACGCCAATCGTCGGTCGCAGCGAGCACGCGCGCTGGAGTGGCTGTGATTGCGGTCGCTGCCAACGCGGCGGCGCTGGCGAGCAGATCGCGTCGAGAGATTCCGCCGTTAGAGGGCGTGTGATCGCTCATGTGCTGCTCCGAGGTTCCATTCGAACTTCCGAGTGATCGCCGATCGAGAGTGAACCCGAAACGCCGTCCACGACCACGGCATCACCGAGAAACGCATGATGCAACGTCGAATGCGTGATAATCGCCTTGTCGCCAATGACCGAATCGGCAAGCGTGGAGTGTTGCACGACGCTGCCGGTGCCGAGTGAAACGTTCGGTCCGACCGTCGAGTGTTCGATCGTGACCCCGTCTTCGATGTAGACCGGTTCGATGATGGTTGCCCCGTCGCCAAGCACCGCCGGTCGTCGCGCACGTCCCTTCTCGAGCATCGTACGATTCGTCTCGAGCAGTGTCTCAAGTTGCCCCGCATCGTACCATCCATCCACGTCCACCACTTTGATCTTCGCGCCGTGGTCGATCATGTACTGGAAGGCGTCCGTTAGGTACCACTCGCCCTTGTGTGGCGTCGTGGTCAGCACGTGCGCGATCCCTTCGAACAGCAACGACGAATTTCGGATATAGTACAGCCCGATGTTCGCACGTTTGGAGATCGGCGTCGTTGGCTTCTCGACGATCTTGGTCATGTAGCCGTCCGCATCTGTGACTACCACACCAAAGCGCTGATAGTCCTCGACTTCTTTTGTCCAGATGATGCCGTCGTCCGTCGAGTCTTTGACGATGCTGAGGTCTGCGTCGAAAATCGTGTCGACGAAGATGATCAGCACTGGCCCGTCCGCGAACTCACGCGCCAACGCGATCGCGCCGGCGGTGCCGTCCTGCACCTTTTGTTCGACGAAGACGCTGGGAATGTCGTACGCCTCGCGCACGAACTTTTCGACCTTCTCCTTCAGATGTCCGGTGATGTAGACCACCTGCTCCACATTGCCGAGCTTGAGCACATCGTCCATCACGTAACTCATGACCGGTCGACCCGCGACCTTGAGCATGGGCTTGGGAACGACATGCGTGTGCGGACGAAGTCGTGTCCCTTTGCCGGCGAGCGGAATGATGACTTTCATGGACGAATTTGGGGTCGTGTCCTGCAGTCGACGCGCGGTTGCGCGCTGCGGTCTGGGCGGAGGTATGCACAAAATGCAGCACGGCGATACTCCCGGGGAAGGGAGTATCGCCGTGAACCTCTTCACGACCCTCGACTCGGACCGCGACGACTACGCGGCGCTCGTCCCTTCGCGTCCGTAGCGATCCTTGATGCGCACCACGTCGTCGAGCTCCGGCGTACTCGCTTCGAGCACGTCACAGTCAGTTACCGCTTCCATGTAGTGAATCGTGCCAGGTGTGATCCGGAATGATTGACCCGCCGTCAGCCGCTGATCACGGAGCTCGTCGTCGCCCGGCAATTGCACCCAATACTTCATCTCACCGGTGAGCAGATACACCGTCTCGTCCTTACGCTCGTGATACTGAACCGACAGCGCCTGACCCGCGGTGATGTGCAAAATCTTACCGCAATAGCGATCCGTGAGTGCCCAGATCGTTTCATGTCCCCACGGCTTCGGTACATGCTTTACGTCAACCCGACCACTCATGCGCATTCCTCCATCTGGTGAACTCACTCTGCAGTCTCTTGAGACGGCTTTCATGTGCGTCTGGTCACGTTCGCCTGCCCACACCGCACTTCCTGCGCTTCGCACACCGACACGGTCGCTCAGGCGTCTGCACACGCGCGGGGTGCGTACTCGTGATGATTCCACCGCCTGCAGGCCATCCTCAGTGCGGCGTCAGCGGTATCCGATAATATGACGCGGTCGGACTATCGGTACTGCCAAACGGATCCAGCCAGATCGCATCGGGCATACCGCTGACCTTGACGCGGACACTCTGTACATCGAGCGCCGAGCTCGCTCGTACAACCGTCCAGCCAGCCGTGGTTCGTACACCGATCGGCATCGGATGACGATACGCCCCTGCGCTTCGCGACAGTGTCGCGGTGACCACCCAGCCCTCACCATCACGCGAGACGACAGCGCCACGCAGCGCGTAGTCAATCGTACCCACGCGATTTACCCACTGATCGAAGAACCAGCCGAGCGACTTGCGACTGATACGCTCGGCGGACGCCTGCATCGCCCACCGATCGACATGCCGGAACTGCCAGCGCGCGTAGTAATCACGCATGAACGACTGGAAGTCCTCTTCGCCAAGCACGTCATGCAACGCTTGGTACATCGCCGACGCGCGATCGTAGACCATGTCGTTGTACGTCGGGAAAGACTGAAACAGATCCGCTCGCGTGCCGATCGGTTCCGCGACGCCAGCGCGCACCAATCGCGATTGCGCGACCGTTGCGGAGTCGAGGATGGCGCGCAGTGTTCGCAGCGCGCTGTCGGCCGGTTGCGCTGGATTGCGATCGTTCGCGGCCGCGAGTCGCGCCGCAAGCAATACGCGAGAATCGCCCTGCTGCAGCGAGGTTTGATACGACGTCAGCCCCTCGTCCATCCACGCAGACTGCCACTCGTTGTTCGCGAGTATCCCGTAGGTGAAGATGTGCCCGACTTCATGGAGCGTGAGGTCGAGCGACGCCGAACCGTTTTCCACCAGCATCGGGAACTCGGTACCACCACCGTCGATGCGCTTGAGAATCGTCAGCTGCGGATACGGATAGTCGCCGTACAGTGCCTCGAGCCAGCGCAACGATTGCATCGCATAGCGCAACGCTTTTCCGCCTTCCCACTGGGTGCGCGACGTCGCAATGCATTCCGCGACCGCCCGCTCGTAGCGCACACTATCGTTGTAAATCGACAAATACGCACGGCCGCAATCGTCGTTGGCATCGGCGCGGTAGAGCGTGTGTACGGACACGGTGTCCCAAATGGGGAAGCGCCACTCCTGAGCTGGAGCGCGCACGTACGTGCCCCCTTCGTAGCGGAACCCAGGCGACACGCTCCACGCAAAGTGATGCACGTCGCGCGCGATGAATCGGACCGCGCGATAGCCGGTAGGCACATTGACCGACGGGGCACTCGCCACGTTGCGATAAGCCGTCGATGCCAAACGCGGCGGCGCCGTGCCGCGCACCGCCGCGCGCGCCCATCCAGGATCGCCGCTCACTGGAACACCGGTCGCACCGACGACCTGATCGTTCGGCAGCACCAATGTCACATCGAACGCGCCGAACTCCCCATAAAACTCGCCCGCCGGCACCAGTGCGTTCGGATGCCACCCAGCGCGATCGTAGACCGCCACCTTGGGAAACCATTGCGAGAAGTCATAGCTGCGGCCACGACGTCCCTGACGACGTGGTACGGTGGACGGTCGCGCGTCCCACGCAAATCGCACGGTGACCGAGTCTCCCGAGCGCATCGGCGACGGCAACAGCAATCGCACGACACTGCTGTCGGGCGCCAGCGGATACTCCGCCACCAAGGCACGCCCGCCGATACTCGGCGGCGTCGTAAAACGTTCGTATGCAAAGTCAGGCTCGCGCAGCTTCTGAAAACGCTCGCGTCCTTCGCGTTCGTCGGCCGCCGACCATCGCGAGCCCGGACGAAACGCGTTGAGATGCTGATGCACCCACAGCTCGCGCAATATGTCTGGGCTGTGATTGACGTAGTGCATCGTGCCCGAGGCGCGAATGCCACCCAGCCGCTCGTCGAGCGTGGCCACCAACACGTAGTCGGCGCGTTGCTGCCAATAGCCGGTTGTGTCGCCAGATCGCGGCGTAGTAGGGGCAGCGTTCGGGATGCGCGGCGCCGTTGGCCCCTGCCCCGGCAACGAGGCGCCTTGCGCGAATGCCGCGCTGCTCAAGAAGCAAGAGAGCGCGACCGCCCGGAGGCAATCGCGCCCAATGCGCGCACGCCAAGTCTGTTGGCGCATGCTGAACGTCAAACTCGGCGAGAGATTCAACCGACCGGACGCACCATCATGCGGCGACGAAGCGTGCCCAGCCGACGACGGAGCGAGCCGTCCATCACAGTGTCGCCCATGCGCACGACCACGCCACCGAGAATCGACGGATCGATCGCCATGTGTGGTACCACGGTCTTGCCGACAACCTTCGAGAGTTGCGCAGCGATGCTCTCGCGCTCCTCGCTCCCGATCTCGCGTGCGACAGTCACGCGCGCGTGGACGATCCCGTTTGACGCGTCGAGCAGCGTCTCGTATTCCGACGCGATCTGCGGAATGAGCATCTGCCGGCGATTGTGCACCAACGTCACCACGAACTTGAGGAAGATACGTGGCACCCGATCGCTCAAGGCGCGCGACAGCACGAGCGACTTTTGTTCGGCGGCGACGCGTGGCGAATCAAGGAACCGATACAGCGTGACATCTTCCGCGATGGCGTTCGCGATCTGCCGCAGCATCGTACCCCAACCAGCCGCGTCCTGCGCACGCCGACCGAGCGTGAGTAGCGTTTCGGCGTAGTTACGAGCGACAGTCTCGCCCTGGCCGGCACTCATCCGCGCACACCCTTCGCGCCGTCGAGCGACGCCAAGAACGTCTCGACAATCCTGCGGTTGCCCGCCGAATCGAGGTTCTGTTCGATGACACGCGACGCGCCTGCAATCGCGAGATCGACCGCTTCCGAGCGCAAGCTCGCAATCGCGGCGGACTTCTCGCCTTCGATCACGCGACGTGCCTGCTCGATCATCTCTTCCTGCTGCGACTTGGTCTGCGCCATCATGTCGGAGCGCATCTTCTCGGAGACGGCGCGACCGTCGGCGATGAATTTTTGCGCTTCTGCACGCCCTTCTTCGAGCTGCGCACGATGCTGCGCCAACAACTGCGCTGCTTCGGCACGATCCCGCTTTGCGCCTTCGATCGCATCTTCCAACGACTTCTCCCGCGCCTCGACGGCGGCGAAGAGCGGCTTGAATGCAAACTTGGACAGGACGAAGAGGAGAAACAGGAAGATGATCAGCGTCCAGAACATCAACCCGGCCTTCGGCTCGAGCATGTTGACCGGCGCACCTTCAGCCGGCTCCGCCGCGAGTGCGGGTGCCGCTGAAAGCGTCAGCGCTGTGCCAAGCGCGGCAACGCGAAGTAGAGCAGCACCGAGGCGAGACGCGCTGATGTGTGACATGAGGACGAGCATGAGTAGAAGCGCAGAGGATGGAACGGTGGGGCGCCCGGACGGACGCCCCACGCGCACAATTAGAACGAAATCTTGCTTTGGATCAGGTATCCGATGACGACGCCGAACAACGCAGCGCCTTCGACCAGTGCCGCGAGAATCAGCGCGGCAGTCTGGATGCGACCCGCCGCTTCCGGCTGACGGGCCATACCTTCGACGGCCGAACCGCCGATCTGACCGATGCCAATACCGGCGCCGATGACAGCACCACCGGCAGCAATACCGGCGCCGATCATCGCAAGGCCCTTATCCGAGCTCGTCGCGGCCTGCAGCAGTCCCATTACTTCGATCATGGCAAACTCCCAAACGTATGCGTTGAGTGCAGCAGCTTCGCGCGTCACCGCGCTGCTCGTCGGCGAACGATGACTCGTTCAACGAGCTTCACCGGTCGCCCGACCGGCTACCTCTGCGGACGTGTGAAGCGACACGTCCGATCCTGCCTGCGAAGGTGCGACCGTCGACTAGTGATGCGCTTCGCGAATCTGCCCAACGAACACACAGGCGAGAAGCGTGAAGATGAAGGCCTGCAAAAATGCAACGAAGAGTTCGAGCATGCTGATCGCGGTCGCCATGACGACCGGAATGCCCGCCATCGCCCAACTCTTGAAGGCGAAGATCAGTCCGATCAGGGCAAGCAGGAGAATGTGTCCAGCCGTCATGTTCGCGAACAACCGAATCATCAGCGCGAAGGGCTTGGAGATCTTTCCGACCATTTCGACCGGCGTCATCACGACGAACATGATGACGCGCATCACGATGGGCAGGTCCTTATTCCAGTAGAAAATCGTACTGAGGTACCCGATGCCATTCGCCCGAATACCGGCCACCTCGACGACAACAGCCGTGATGACGGCAAGCGTGAACGTCACCGAAATGTTGCCGGTGGCCGTCGAGCCGTAGGGGATCATGCCGAGCAGGTTACAGCAGAGAATGAAGAAGAAGAGCGTCAGCGCGAACGGCACGAAGCCCTCGCCGTGATGACCGACGTTCGGCAACACGACTTCATTCCGCAGATAAAGCGCCATCGCCTCGATGCCACTCGCGAATCCCGACGTACGCCCCTTGGCCGCGTGCTGGGACTTGCTCGTCGATGCCGCCGAAATGAGCAGGATGCACGCGAGGAGCGCCGCGGCGAGCATGAACACCACGTGCTTGGTCGGCGAGAGGTCGACGGCCAGCCCACCAATCATCACCGGCGCGAACTGCGGCAGTTCGATCTCGGTATAGAACGGCGCCTTGAACGACGGCAGTTCGAGATGATGACTATCGGTGATATGCGGCGTAATGATGTCCACCGGCGCTTCCACTTGCGGCGCCGCGTGGGTCTGTTCGACCGTAGCGGGCACGAGCGCGGAAGCAGGGGCAGATGCGGCCGGCTCCTGCGCGAACGCAGGCGTGGCGGCAAGCAGCAAAGCGAAACACAACGAACGGAGCATCCCGAGAGTCCGGGTCAGGCGTTCAAGAAGAGCGGCTCGACGAGTGTCGAGACGAAGTAGAAACACACGAGCGACAGCAGCGCAGGAGACGAGGGGAGTCCCATCGCTTTGATGCCGAGCAGCGCCCAAAAAGCCACCGTCGCAAACCGTAACACGATGCCAATCCCCCAGCCTGCAATCACATTTTCGCGACTGACCAGCCGTGCGATTGCGAAGCTCAGAATCTGCACGGTGAACGCCAACCACGCGCTGGCACGCACAGCGCTGGCCGATGCGGGATCGGTAAACACGAACTGCTGCAGCAGCACACAGCTCAGCACCACAAGCACGCCCTGCACCGCAGTGAAGCGGACGAGCGCGCGCAACATTCCCGCCGGAGCCGCCGTGGTCATCGCGGGGGCGATGGCGTGGTCGGACCAACGGTCGACTTGCGTGTGGCCGACGCCGTCAGGCGCCGAATGCTGAGAGCGAATGTGCCGCCTCCTCCAAGAAACACACCGAGCAACAGGAAGATCGGGCTCGTGCCAAAGCGCCGATCTACCCAGTTTCCGGCGTAGACGAATGCGATCAGTGCCAAAAAGAACTGCATGCCAAGACCCGCCAACGCCCACGGCGAAACGTCGGTTGCGACCTGCCCGGACGGCGACGTCTGCGGCGGTTTCTCATCCATGCGTGCGGTGAAGCTAGGCGCTTGTGAAATTTTTCGCAAGCGACCGTTGATCCGGTTTCCGAACAAAAACCGGCAGTGTTTTGTAATTTGGAAATCCAGCAATGACCGCAACTTACGTGACTTATCCACACTTGACAGAGCGGACCAGGCTCCGTATGCTTGGCCGAGGACGGATTTGTGATATGTCCTACCCGTGATGAACGCGGGGACCTGTTGGGACGCCGCAACGCCTCGGCGTCATTTCTACCTTCACGACCGACCGATGCTCGAACGCATCATCGTCCCTGTGCTTGCGACTGCTGTGCTCGTGTTCGCGTGTGGTCCCCGCGCGCAGAGCCCGGTCGCGAACGCGCGTCCGTCAGCGACGACCGGCAAAGGGGTGACGTCGCACGTCATGGTGGATACCGCGCGAGGCAATGTGCGGTTTGCGATCGAGGTGGCCAACGACTCACGCAAACGCGTCGAATTGACCTTCCCCGACGGACGCACGCACGATTTCGTCGTGCTCGATGCGCGTGGACATGAAGTGTGGCGCTGGAGTCAGGGCAAGATGTTCACGCAGGCCATGCAAAACCGTCTGCTCGACGCGCATGACGCCGTGATCTACGCAGAACGCTGGACGCCTCCTGCCCCCGGGCAGTACACTCTCGTGGCGCAGTTGAACAGCGAGAATTATCCCGTGCAGCAGCGCGTCGACTTCGCCTTGCGGTAGTCCGCGAGACGACGCCTCGCGCCCTGACCCGCGTCCCTGCGGTTCTCACCGTTTTCACCGGTTGCCGTGACCGCATTAAACGATTCGAACGACCTCGCGCTGCTCGAGCGGCTTGCCGCAGCGCGCCGAGAACTCGCGCACCAGATCTCTCAACGCATCGTCGGTCAGACGCACGTGGTCGACGACCTCGTCGCGGCGCTGCTTTCCGGTGGTCACGTCGTGCTGGTCGGCGTGCCGGGCTTGGCGAAGACGCTGCTCGTGCAGACTGTCTCGCGCGCACTCGATCTGTCCTTCTCACGCGTGCAGTTCACGCCAGACTTGATGCCCAGTGACATTACCGGCACCGAGTTGATGGAGGAGGAAGCCGGCACAGGCAAGCGCGCGTTCCGCTTCGCACCGGGTCCCGTGTTCGGCAACATGGTCCTCGCCGACGAAATCAATCGCGCCCCGCCGAAGACACAGGCCGCGCTCCTGCAGGCGATGCAGGAACGCACGGTCACTGTTGCGGGTCGGACGTACGATTTGCCGCGACCGTTCTTCGTGCTTGCCACGCAGAATCCGATCGAGCAGGAGGGTACCTATCCGCTGCCGGAAGCGCAGCTCGACCGCTTCATGTTCGAGCTCAAGGTCGGCTACCCGACCAAGGCCGAGGAAGAGCAGATCGTGATGTCGACGACCGGTGACACCGAAGGACAGGTGAAGCCGGTCCTTGGCGGTGAGGAATTGCTGGCCATGCAGCGTCTCGTACGGCGATTACCCGCGGCGCCGAGCTTGGTGCAATACGCGGTGAAACTGGCCCGGAGCACGCGACCGGACGATCCGGATGCGACCGCGCTCGTGAAGAAGTACGTCAGCTGGGGAGCAGGTCCGCGCGCGTCGCAATATCTGGTGTTGGGCGCAAAAGCGCGTGCGGCGATGGACGGTCGCGCGATGCCCGATCTCGATGATGTGCGCTCGGTGGCCAAGGCGGTCCTCCGGCATCGGCTGGTGGTCAATTTCCAGGCCGAAGCCGACGGTATCCCGGTCGAAGAACTGATCGAGCTTCCAAAGTAAGCTTACGCGGTTGGTGCGAGGCGCGGTGCATGCGACGCGGTTCGGACACTCGTTCGGGCCGCGTTGCTCGTTTCCGCAGCTGCGGCGCGATGACGCCGCCCGGCTGTCGCACTTTGAGGACCGTGCGCGGTCGGCGACCGTGGCCTTGGCGCTGACGCTGGAGATGGACAGCGCCAGCCGATGGGTCGTAGTTTCGCTCTGCGGGTGCATCGGGGCGGTGGGATTAAGCGAACGATTGGCTCGCTGACGTTTCGCTGACGCGTGGCGGCATTGTGGTCGCCACACACTCGTCTTAGGGGGGTTGCTTGGCCCGTCCTCGCGCCGCGTCGGCGTTGACAAAATCTTGGATTGCCGGTGGGTCTGTCCCTTCGCGCGACGCGCAGGGGCGGCCGTTGCTGCGCGTGCAGACGTTGGGTACATCGCTCATGCACTGCGGCGAGCTACGCATTGGTCCCTCGGCCGGAATTCTCTTCGCGTTGCTGCTTCGCTTAACGCATGCGCCGGGCATGCAGCTGGGGCGCGAGGCGTTGCTCGAATCGCTCTGGCCAGGTCAGCCCGATGTGCGCCGTCGTGCGAATCTCCGCCAAGCGTTGTACAAGCTGCGGAGTCATGGGTTGCGCGTGCGGGTCAAGGGTGACTGCGCCAGCATCGATGCTGCGCAGGTCGTGCGGACTTTTTCGGTCGAGCGCACCGCCCTCCGCTTCGATCACGATGTCGTGGCCGGACAGGAGCCGTTCGGCGCCTTCCTGCCGGGATTCGTCTCGCCGTGCGAAACCTTCGATGAGTGGGTGCAGGACGAACGAGAGGGCGTGCACGCCGAGATTCGGCGCGTGCTGGTCGTGCAGCTGCGGGGTCGGCGGGAGCGCGCCGATTGGTCCGGCGCCGACGTGCTTGCGCGGTGGCTCCTGCAATTCGATCCGCTCAACGAAGACGCGACGCTCACACTCGCCGAATGCACCATGTTGTCGGGATCGAAGGCGGAGGCGATCGCGATTCTCGATCGCTATCTCGAAGAGCTCGGTCCCGCAGCCGGCGATATCCGACTGCCCGCCACGCAACTACGTCGAAGGTTCAGCGAGCCGCCCAATCGACGCTCGCTGTCCTTTGTCGCGACGGAGCGCCATTTCGTTGGCCGCGAGACGCTGATCGCCGATCTGACGTTGGCGATGCGTCGGGCGCGATGGCGCGACGGCAACGCGGTGCTGCTGCATGCCGCGTCCGGCATGGGGAAGACGCGTGTCACGATGGAACTGGGGAAGGTCGCGATCGTGGAGGGCTTTCGCGAAATTCGGTGCGTCTGCTGCGAGAGTGATGTTACGCGTCCGCTGTCTATTTTCATCGATCTGCTTCCCGAGCTGTTGGCTCTTCCCGGTGCGCTGGGTTGCTCACCGGAGAGTTTGGCGACCCTGCGACGCTTGGTTCCGGAAGCACCGCCCGTCGGCACGTATGCATCGCCGTATGCTTCGCGCACGTCGGATGTATCCCGGGCTGCAGGGTCCGCCTCCGTCGCGACCGATCACGGCGAAGACTACAACGTCGCTATGGCCGCACCGGCGGCAGTCGCCGAGTCGACGAACGCATCCGACAGCCACGCTACGGTTGCGCACGGAGATGCCGCCATGCCGCTGTTCTCCGCGGAAATGCATGGCGATCCCCGACCTCCGGCAGTGCTGTTGCGAGAGCCGTTGCCGATGGTGTCCTCACTGCGCCGAGCGACTATCGACCTGTTGGCGGCGCTGGCTGACGAGAAGCCCATTGCGCTCGTCATCGACGATGCGCACTGGATCGACGCGGGCTCGTGGGATGTGTTGTGCGACCTGATTGAACGCATGAACGGCATGCGCGTCTTCGCGCTGATGATGTCACGCGCACCGCATGCGCGGCCGACGCGACCTGAACGGATTCCACTGCTGCTCGACGTACGTCCGCTTGCCGCGCTCACGGCGGACGCCAGCGCGCGACT
>JBBQDB010000068.1:0-21028 GCA_038319245.1 Gemmatimonadales bacterium | reverse complement strand
GTGGGCTCAAGTTCGTCGGTGGTACCAAGAGCACTGAAGAACTCATCGCCGGCTGCGAACGCGGCATTCTGGTCACACACTTCTTCTACATTCGCTCACTCGACCAGCGGACCGTCCTGCTCACCGGACTTACGCGCGACGGCACTTTTCTTATTGAGAAGGGCAAGGTCACACAGGCAGTCAAGAATTTCCGCTGGAACGAGTCGCCGCTGTTCATGCTCAGCAAGATCGAAGAGATCGGCAAGGCCGAGCGCACGGCGGCGGGGCAAGTGATGCCTTCGCTCCGGGTCAAGGATTTCACGTTCACCAGTCTGTCCGATGCTGTCTGATCGATTCATGCACACGGTACGGGGAGCGCGGCGGAGCGCGTCGACGTGATTCATCGCATCGACGAATTTGTCACGCGCTGGGACCAGGAGTCTGGCTCCACGCAACGGCTCTTGGATTTGCTGACCGATGCGTCGTTGTCCGTGACGGCATATCCAGGCGGCCGTACGATCGGTCGCCTGGCGTGGCACATCGCGCAAACGATCCCCGAAATGATGGCGCGCACGACGTTGCATGTGGCGGGGATTTCTGAGCATGACCCGATTCCGTCAACGGCGCGCGAAATCGCCGAGGCATATCGGGTGGCCTCCGCGTCGTTGGTGGCGCAACTCCGCGCGCACTGGACCGACGCCACGCTCGCGCAGACAGACGACATGTACGGTGAGCAATGGAGTCGGGCGACTACCCTGCAGGTGCTGCTCTACCATCAGACACATCATCGCGGTCAGCTTACGGTGATGATGCGTGTGGCAGGCTTGCCGGTGGCGGGGATGTACGGGCCGGCGTCGGAAGAATGGGCGTCGATGGGGATGGCGCCGCCGGAATAGTTGGCGGTAGTGATATCGTGCATGGACGTCCGGGGTCGTTCGCGGGCGTCCAGACGTTACCGTCTTCGGACGCAACAACGAGACACATGCCAAGTGCGCGTGCGATGATGCCAGCATCGGTCGCGTTGTCAAACGATTCTGGGTAGTCGATGATGGCGCCGTGTGTGGAGCGCAACAGCGCACCGAAGAGTGCGGTCGTGTCGGCGATCAGCATGGGAGGCACATCGCGTGATGGTCGCCCGGAAACGAAGTAGGTCCCGACCGGATCATCGCTGTAGAGCGTGTATGCGCGTCCCGACGTGCGCATCCAGTCTGCCACCGGCGTGTCTGTCCAGTATTCGCTGCCGTAGTCGTCTCGATCGGCCAATACACTGCGCAATCCCGTTAACGACTGCCGAACGGCGAGCACAAGCCAGAGCAATGCCGCGACGTACACGGTGCGACGCAGCGATGCGGATTGCGTCGTCAACCACTGCTGCAGACTGACCAGTGTCGTGAGGCCGAGTACGAGAAAGAGCGGCGCAAGCAGCCGGTCGTCCAGCGGAATCGAGCCACCCACAAAGAGTCGCGCATACGTCAACATCGCGATGTAGCACACGGCGACCAGCAGCGACGCATGCAACACTGAGGTGTGCATCCGACGCGATGCGTCGCAATTCATCGCCGTGTCGCCCGACGTTCGCGGTGGTTGTGTTGCATGCGCACGCGCGCGCTGGTCGTTGACGGCGGATTGTCGCAACGCGTAAACGATCAGTGCACCGATCACGACGAGTGTCACGCACGCCAACACGCCACGCCCGAACACCGCTACCGGCACGAGCTGCTCGGTGATCGTCCGCACAGCCTCGTCACGCGCTTCGGGCAGGTTACCCATCCACGCGACAGTCGCCACCGGCGTCTGTACTTCCTGCAGGCGAGCGCGCAACAGCCACCACCCGTTAAACACCACCCCAGGAATACTCGCCATCAACATCGCGCGCATCACATGAGACGCGCGCGCGCGCGCCGTGACAGAAGGCTGATGTGGCACACCGTCGGCGTGCGGCGAGGTGTCATCAAATGCTCGCCATTCGCTCCATGCAGCCCAAAGTACCGCTGCGAGCAAAAGGGATACGCCGGCATAGCGCACCGCATTGCCAATGGCCGCGGACAGACCGTACGTCCAGCTCCGTCGCGATGCCGTCACCATCAACAGCACCGTCGCCAGCACGGCAACGAAAAAGAGCGGCTCACTCCACGCACTCATCCAAGCGGCGGGTATTGCGCGCAACGCGATCACCACCGCCGGCGCCGCCACTCGCACCGACCACGCGTTTGTTGCAAGGTCGCCGAGCCAGAGCATCAGCACCACCAGTGTGCACGCCGCGATCGCATCGACGACACGAATCGCGACATTCTGCGTTACGCCGACGCGGAACAGCAACGCCAGCGCCGACGGATAGCCCGGTGGAAACTGTTGCAGCACTTCCGTACTGTCCGCGTCGTGCCACTCGGCTTCCGGAACCCGCAGCGTACCGTGCGATGCCAACGCGTGCGCCGCGCCGACATAGTGCAACGAATCCGGCGTGAGCATCGGGCCATCGCGACTTGCGAGCAAGACCGTCATCGCGACGAATGCACCAATGACAATGCGCCAAGCCAAGCGAACGCGACCGCTGGCACCGAGGGAATCAGGCATTCGATGAAGAGTAGCGCATCGTTCGGCTTGCCGAGCTACCGAGGACGGACCATACTAGCGATGCGTGCGACGATGTCACGCGCCTTGTGTCGGCATCGCGAGCCGATGACGAGCCTAGTCCTTGAATGAGCCACGCGTTCCGCCGGCGCTGCCGGAGGGGGGATGAATGTCTGCTGCGAAGAAGACGGCGAAGCGGGCGAAAGCCGCAATCACGACGGGCGAACGGCGCGCATGCGGCGCGATGTCGGCACACATGCGACTGCTCGAAACCAATCCCTCGTTCCGCGGCAATCAGTTCAAGCTTGAGAATGATGTGGCCAAACTCCGCGAGGCCAAGCTCGACCTGACGACGATGCCGATCGCCACGATCAATGTCGTCGTCAACGTGGTCTACAACACGCCCGACCAGAACATCTCGGACGCGCAGATCAAGAGCCAGATCCGAGCCCTCAACAAGGACTACCGCGCCACGAATACGGACAAGGCGAAAGTACCCGCCGTCTGGAAAGGGTTGGTAACCGATTCGCGCGTCAAGTTCGTGCTGCACAACATCACGCGCACGAAGACGACGAAGACATCCTTCGGGGATGACGATGGCGTAAAGAAAGCATCGACGGGTGGCATCGCGGCGACCGACACATCGAAGTTTCTGAACTTCTGGGTGTGTGCGCTTGGCGGCGGTCTGTTAGGCTACGCGCAGTTTCCAGGCGGCCCGAAAACGACCGACGGCGTGGTGATCCGCAGCACGGCGTTTGGCACGATCGGAACGGCGGCGGCGCCATTCAAGCTTGGCCGCACGGCAACGCATGAAGTCGGGCACTATTTCAACTTGCGGCACATCTGGGGAGACACGCCTGATTGCAGCGGTAGCGACATGGTACCCGATACGCCAAATGCCGCCGGGCCGAATTTCAACAAGCCCGCGTTTCCCACGGTGACGTGCAACAACGGCCCGAACGGTGACATGTTCGTCAACTACATGGACTACGTCGACGACGATACGATGTACATGTTCACGATGCAGCAGGTCATTCGCATGCGCGCGACGCTCAACGGGCCGCGACGCTCGCTGTGGTAGTGCGCCGAATACGTTCATGACGATTTCCGATGACCAGCTGCGCATACTGCTTGCGCACGACTGGTTGCATGTGTTTGAAGAAGACACGGCCGGCGAAGAGGTTTATCGCACGGCCGAGACCGACGTCCCCGCAGCTCGGCGTCCGCGTGAGCGGCTGCACGTCGCTGTGGGTGGCACGGCCATCGTTTATGTGGGCGGCGCAGATGATCGGTCGCGCGGTCTGCCGGCTACGTGGCACGCGGGGGATGACGACATCAGCGTGCACCTTACCGCCGGGCCGGCGACACGCTCCACGTATCGCATTTTTTCCATCGCAGCAGACCAGATCCGTATTCACGTCTCCTGATATCCGTCGTACCGCGTCGCTCACGCGCCCTCCATCCAGTCGAATGGCCTCGAAATCCACGCGCCGCGGGACGTCGTCCACAAAGAACGCGCCCAAGAAGCGTTCGACCGTGAAACGCCCGTCGAGCACAGTGTCCGTCGAACAGAAGGCGAAGCCAACAGTCATCGCTGCCACGTCGGTAGCCTACGAGATCAGCGATCGCGTAAAGCTGCAAGCCGTCGCACGACCGTACGGCTCGGGCTACGACAGCACACATACGCGCTTGCTGCAGATCTTCACACTCGATCCGTCGGTGTCATCGTTGCTTGGTGGCTCGGCGACGGTCGCGGTCCCGTTCGAGGAGCTACAACCTGGCCCGGTCGGCGCGGTATTCGAGGTGGATGGCAGCGGTGTGCCGGAGGTATTGCGCACCGGCTCGAAGTCGGCACTAACGCTCGATCTCAACGAGCGCACGCTGTTGCTGGCCAACGGTTTGACGCCGACACCGGCCGATGGACGCTTCCATCTTCAGATGGTGTATGCGGTCTGCAGTTTAACGTACGCTGTATTTCAACGCGCGCTGGGTCGAGACATCATGTGGGCGAGTGGCTACCGCGACAGCGACGACGAACCCTTTCGGCTCAAGATCATTCCCTTCGCGCTACGCAATGAGCGCAATGCCGCATTCGATCAGGAATTGGGTTCGATCTCGTTTGGGTACTTTCATGCGGACAACAATCCCGGTGGACACACGGTGCCACACGGGTTGATCTGTACAGCGCTGTCGCACGATGTGGTCGCCCACGAAACCACGCACGCGCTGCTGCATGCGCTGCGGGCGCAGTTTGCAACGCCGAGCAATCCCGACGTGTTGGGCTTTCACGAAGGATTTGCGGATATCGTCGCATTGCTTATGCACTTCAGCTATCCCGATGTCGTGCTCGACGCGATGCGCGCCAGCCGCGGCTCAATTGCCAACGCGTCGCTCCTCACCGATCTTGCTCGGCAGTTCGGCCAAGCAACCTCCAAGCCGGGACAACCGTCCGCTCTACGCTCGGCGCTCGATGTAAAGGACGCGCACGCCTTCGACTCCGATGCGTTCGCGTCTGGAGACACGCCGGGCATCAACGCGCCCCGTCCGTACTCGCCAGACCTCGAGGCGCATATCATGGGGTCGGTGCTCGTATCCGCGGTGTTCGAGGCCTTCAGTACTGTGCTGCGGCGGCGAAGCCTCCGCTACTTTCGTATTGCGCGGCTCGCGCCTGACGATGTCGTCGAGGCCGATCTGACCGATGATCTGGTCCGCGCGCTCGCGACGGAGGCGAGCGACACCGCGAAGCAATTTCTCAACATCTGCATTCGCGCCATCGATTTTTGTCCACCAGTCGATATCCGGCTCGGCGAGTATCTGCGCGCGTTGATTACCGCCGATGCAGACGCGGTGAGCGACGACAAGTACGGATATCGCGAAGCGTTGATGCGATCGTTTCAACGGCGACGCATCTTCCCGGACAAACTCGATTTCATGTCGGAAGACGCTGTGCGTTGGAAGCGGCCACCATTTGACACGCCAATTGCCGGACTCGCGCTCGCCGATTTGCGATTTGGCGCCGATCTCGTAACGCCCGCGGGCGCGGACGAAATGCGTCGACGTGCGACGGCCCTTGGCGAGTTCGTCTCACAAGCCGAGATCGCGAAGGCGTTGCATCTCGTGCCGGTCGGCGCAACGTTACCGAAGAACGTGGAGTACGCGTCGCCAATTCGCGTCGAGTCCATTCGCACGACGCGGCGCCTGACGCCGGATGGCCGTGTGACCATCGAATTGGTCGCCGAAGTCACGCAGAGTTGCACGGTTCGCGTGAACAACGACCTGATGGATTTTCCGGGCGGATGTACGCTCGTCATCGACGCGTCGGGGCACATTCGCTACGCGATCTACAAAAGTGTGCTGAGCACCAGTCGCCCGGCCGCGCAACACGCCGCGGTGACCGGCCCGCTCAAAGCATTCTGGCACAAAGCAGATGGCACACTGACGTCGCGCCCGAACATGCTGGCGATGCTTCACCGCATGTCGGGCGCGAAATCATGATTAACTGTACATCGCAGTGACGAAGCGCCTTGTCGATCGAGTGCAACGCGATCGGTCGACGGGGCGCACGGAGCCAGCGACCGCGTTTAGCGGCTGATCGTGTAGACGTACGCCGCCACGGCCTTGATCTGATCGTCAGTGAGCGGCGTGCGGCCGCCTTTGGCCTGCATCGGGAACTTGTGCGTCGCGTCCTTGATCTGATCGGCGGGCACGCCTGCGATGACCGTCTGGACGATGTCATCGTAGCTGCCGCTGCCATGCTGCCACTTGATCCCCTTGAACGACGGGGCGTTGGCCGCACCGATGCCCGCCTTACCGTGGCAGCGCTGGCAATTGCCGTTGTTGAAGATGGAGTCGCCGAGGGTCACCATCGCGGTGGTCACGCTGGCGGGCAACTTTGAGGCCGGCGCAGCCTTCGCGGCAGTGGCCTTGGCCGCTGGCGAGCTGCTGGCCGACGCCGGCGTGGCGCCGGCGGCGGGCGTCGCCGTACTGTGTCCACAGGCGCTCGCCGCGACGACGACAGTTACAGCGTACAGCACACGCAGGGAAGAACGAATCATCAGACGGGTCGGGTTGGGGAGTGAGTGGAGATCTGCGAACGAACCGACAAGGGCGGGAATCGCCCGGGGGGCGATCTGTCGTCACCAAAATGCGTGGTACGCTGCCACCATGCCAGAGAGCCGGTCGCTCCAATTGCGATAGCCGCTATGCCGCGCGCAGATGTCGCGTGGCACCGTCGCGCTACGTCGTCGCAGCCGCTCGCTAAATCATCAACAACCCAAGGCGCGCCGCCGCCACAACCGCCTCCGCGCGATTGCCTGCGCCCACCTTGTCGTAGATCGATGCCACATGGGCCTTCACCGTGTTTTCGGAAATGCCGAGCCGCGGCGCGATCAGCTTATTCGGCAAGCCCTCGGCCACGAGAGAGAGCACTTCTCGTTCGCGTCTCGTGAGCGATGACGACGCCGGATCGATCGACACGGCGAGCGCCGCCGGTGGGTGTTCAATACCGAGCCGTTCACTGAGCAGGGCCGACGATACTGCGAGCGGGAGGACGGTCAGTCCCGCAGCGACGGCGCGAATCACCGCGACCATCGAGTCTGCGTCGATATCGAGGCCAACCACCGCGCCCGCACCAGCGGCGAGTGCCTGACGTGCCCACGCGGCATCGACACGATCGACGACCGCGACGTATGCACTGGTTGGCTCGCCATCGAGGTGCGCGTTCGCGCCATCGCCATCGTCGGTGCGCATGTCGACGTCTGCCAAATCGGACGGGACCCACAGGACAACATCGGGCGCGAGCTGGTCAACATGTGCGTGCAATGCACTCGCGACCGATCCGCCGTCGAGCATGGCGCGAGCACCATCCAGAGCGCCGACGACCTCGATAGACGGTTCGCCCGCAACAAGTGCCGCCAACCCCGCGCGCAGCACCGCAGAGTCGGCGACAATGGCTACACGCACATGCTCGACGGTCACGTCACCCGTGCCGCAGTGCGTACTCGTCGTTCACGCTGCGCGCTGACGTGTGTCGGAACGCATGCGTTCAGCGGCACCAAGGATAACAGTGATGCTCAATTGCTTGTTCGCGCGGCCGACGTCGAGTCGAAGCGACGCATTCCCGCCGAGGTCGCGCAGCAGCAGCGCAAGTTCATCGGCCGAGCGGAAGGGGCGACCTGCGAACCCGAGCAACACATCACCCGGAAGAATACCCGCGCGCGCTGCAGCGCCGGTCGCGTCGCAGCCGAGCACCAGCAAACCAACAGATGCGTCACCGGTGCGTGCCGGCACACGCACCTGTACCTGACGTAGTTGTACCCCGAGCGATGGTCGCGGCAGCGACGCTGCAAGCATCCGCCGCACGGCGTCGACGGAGATCGCGACGCCAAGTCCACCGACGATCATGCTGTTCACACCAACAACGCGGCCGCGCGCGTCGGCCAACGGACCGCCAGAGTTGCCCGGTGCCAAACGAATGTCGGCACTGATGTACGGACGTGAAGCATCCCGTGGCGCCGTGTGTACGACACCCAACGAGAGTGCGTGCTCGACGCCGAGCGGATGTCCGTTGGCGACGACCACATCACCTGCGCGCAGCTGCGACGGTTCGCCAATTGTCGCGATAGTCCGTGCGCCCGAGGCGCCATGTAACCGTGCGATGTCATCGATGCGCAGCGCGGCGAGATCGCGTTGGCGATCACGCATGATGACGCGCGCTGGCACCGATGTCCCGTCGAAGAACGTGACCGTCAAGGCATCGGCCATTGCGACGTGCGCGTTGGTGATGATGGTGTCATTGCTCCAAACGATACCCGATCCATGGCCACCACGCGGCATGGCGGCGTTACGACGATTCCCGCGTGCACGCGCCGGATCGACGGCAATCACCACCGTTATCTCACGGAGCTGCGTGCCCAGCGTTGCGAGATCGTGCTGCAGTTCGTGAACGCCGCCCGCGGTGTGTACTGCTGACATATGTATTTCCTGGAAGACTAACGGTAAAACAAGCGGAATCACGTAGCGAAATCACGTAGCGGAATCACGTCACTGAATAACGTGCGGCGCCTGGTCGGGTTAATGCGAGGCTGGCATTGCGTCGATCATTGAGGTGAGCGTGAGCGGCGCACCGGCGCGAACCAGCGACAGTCGCATTTCACGTCCCACCGACTCCGGTCCGAGCATGGCCAACACATCGCGCGCGTCTTCTGTGCGTTGATCGTCGAGCGCAATGAGGATGTCACCGAGGAGCAGCCCTGCCCGATCGCCCGACGTATCGCGCTGCACGTCCACCAACATCAACCCTGACGTCGGTACCGCATTGCCGATCGGTGACAGTCGTTCACGCACCGCCTCCGGTAGTTGCACGGGCTGTGTGCTGATCCCAAGAAACCCGCGTCGCGTCGCACCACCGTTGGCCAGCAGCCGATCGACCACGCGATTGATCGTTTTTACTGGTACCGCGACAGCTGCCCCGCGCGCCAACCCGGACGTACAGAGCCCCGCAACTTCTCCCGCGGCGTTGACCATCGGGGCGCCCGAGAATCCGTCATACACCGCAAGATCCAATCGGATGAACTGGTCGATCGTTCCGCCGCGCCAAGTACGCCACTCGGGGCCTACGGCCGATACGACGCCGAGGCTTGCGGTGACGTCAGCGCCGGGCCGACCCACCGTCAGAGCCAGTTGACCGACGCGTACCGGCTCGTGGCTGATCGTCGCGGGCGTGAGCGCCTGCGCGGGCGATTGCGGCTCCGCATCGATGATCCGGAGCACACACAGGTCGGTACCTTGGTCACGGCCAATAACGCGTGCGCGCAGGTCGTTGCCGGTGTGGCGTGAGATACGCACGTCATCGTCTTTATGTACGGTGTGATCAGCGGCGACGATCAACCCGTCGCGCCAGACGATGCCGCTGGCCGGAATGCGGCGTCTCGCGTGAATCGCGACGACATGATGGGCGACGCGATCGACGGCGCTGGCAAGATCGTTGGAGAGTGCTTCGAGTGTCGTGGACATGAGTGCGTGACTTCCGTGAAGAACGGTGACTGCGCGGCTGATGCGCGCCGATCAGCTGCCATGCGACGGTGCGATGCCGGTGCCAGCACCGACGTAAGTGGTGGCTGTACACAACATCGTCAGGAAGGCGACACGGGCCCATCGCCCAAACGGGTGATTGGCGGTCGTGCGTCGTAATGAGGGTGAGACGCAGAACCCACAGGCGAAACCCGATACGCGCTGCGCGAACGGCGATGTCGATTTCGCTGTCGCTGTCGCTGTCGCGAACACGGACGCGACGGGCACGTGATGACACGTCGCACGAATATGCTCCGTCGCCGTGAATCCAGAAATCCGCGGCTGGCGTAGTACTCACGTCATGCACATCGGACGTCACGACGACGCCGAGGCATTCATCATTTAAACGAAGAGATATAGATGACGTACAACATGAAGCAGTTGATGGTTGCGAGCGTGCTCGCGCTTGGATTCGCCAACGTCGTACAGGCGCAGAAGATGGACAATCCGATGGTTGGCGGTCAGGCGATGTACGCTGACAAGGACATCATCGACAACGCCGTGAAGTCTGCCGATCACACGACGCTCGTCGCAGCCGTCAAGGCAGCGGGACTCGTCGAAACGCTCAAGGGAAAGGGTCCGTTCACCGTCTTCGCACCGACGAACAACGCGTTCAGCGCGTTGCCGGCCGGTACCGTCGAGACGTTGCTCAAGCCCGAGAACAAGGGGACGCTCACGAGCGTGTTGACGTACCATGTAGTGTCGGGTCGTTATGACGCGCAGAAGTTGATGCAGCTGATCAAGAAGGGGAAAGGCACCGCGACGCTCAAGACGGTGAACGGTGCGACGCTGTCGCTGATGATGAATGGCGCGCGCAACATTCAGGTGAAGGACGCCAAGGGGAACGTGGCCAACATCTCGACGTATGATGTGTATCAGTCGAACGGCGTGATTTTGGTGATCGACAAGGTGTTGATGCCGTAAGGCAAGCGCGGTTCGCCGCGAACGACTAGGTTTTTCCATCGGTCGGCGCCATGTCAGGTGCCGGCCGATGTCCGTTGTCCACCTGCTCTCCGTCGATTCGCGCCATGGCCAGCCTTTCTCCGTTTCGTTTGCTCCCGTCCGACCGTCGCGTGGCGCTGATTCAGCACGCCATCGCCAATCATAAAGGCGCGCGGACCTCGTACATCCAGCGCTTGGTCGCACGCGGCGGTGGCTTCCGCGCAGCGTCGTTGATGAGCTGGCCGGCCGAGCGACTCGCCCGCGAAGTCGTGCGTCTGAACGCCGCAAACGCAAACGACGAACTTGAATTGCTGCAGCTGCTGTATGTCGACCTCGAGCCGGCGATTCAGATCACGTTTCTCGACGCGTGCGGTGTGAAGCACGCGAACGGCGTGATCGACGATTCGCTCGACATGCCGTATGCCGACGCCCCGGGTGTGGCGACCGGTGCCGCAGCGGTGCACGCCGCACACGGCGAAAACGGCGTGCACTATTTGCGCACGCTCGAGAAGTACAATCTCATCGCGTGGCCGGGACTCGACACGGTGCTTGCGGCAATGCCGTCGGCGTAGCGCGGACTCGATCTGGAGCAAATGCGGTTACAGTCGTGGGGACTGTGCAGTTGTGGGCTTGGGACGTGCGACACGATGCGATGCGGACGGTGTTCGTCGAGAGTGTTATTCGGCGGTAGGCAGCGAGCGTTGCGCAGTGAGCGGTGCGCGGTGAATGGGGCGACGTGCATCGTGCGAAATTGATCGGGCGGGATCTGGAAGGGCCGGCCACCCACGTCGCCTCTCGCAGAGACGGACGGCTGGGCGTGGCCAGTGCGGGGTGGTGAGCACCGATTGTGTGATGGTCTGGCACTGCGGGAGCGCGGGGGCGTGCTTCGGTCGGTCGCAAGTCACGAAATCCACCTGACACGCCGTGCGCCGTCCCCCACCGCGCGTTAACATCGTGCGTACTCCAGATCGTTGTCTCCCTCCTGAGGTCCGCCATGTACGCGGCGATCGATTTTGGCATCAGCAACACCGACGCGGTCGCGTCGATCGACGGGTCGCTGCGGCACTGGACGCGACCGTCCGACGGGTCGCCTGATGCCGATGTGGTCCGCCAGGTCTTGGCCGCTGGTGGTGTCGCGTTGGATACGCTGCCGCAGCTCGCCGTGACGGGTGGGCGGCATCGCGCACTACCGACGCAAATCGGGCACTGTGCGCTGCACGGCGTCGACGAGGTCACGGCGATCGGACGCGGCGGACAAGCCTTGGCGTTGGGCGAGGATGACGATCCGTCCACGCCGATTCTCGTCGTCAGCGCGGGCTCAGGGACCGCCGTTGTCGGCGCTCGCGGCAACGCGTACGCTCACATCACCGGCAGCGGGGTCGGCGGCGGAACGCTACTCGGACTCGGGCGACTGCTGCTCCAAACGGCCGACGCGCACACCATCGACGAATTGGCGCGTCACGGCAATCCGAACGGCGCCGACCTAAGTCTCAAGGACGTAATCTCCGGGCCGATCGGCACACTGCCCCCCGATGCGACCGCAGTGAACTTCGGGAAGCTCGCGCGCAACGCACTCGACGTGTCACGCGTGGATCTCGCGGCGGCGCTGATGACGCTCGTTGGTCAGGTCATCGCCATCACCGCGATCAACGCTGCTCGCGCTGAGCGCATGGAGCGCGTGGTGGTGATCGGGCACATGACCGACATGGCGAGCTTCCGTAAAGTGCTCGAGCAAGTCGGCGTCTACTACGGCATGCAACTCACGCTGCCAGCCAATGCAGGCTATGGCACGGCGCTCGGCGCGATGCTGCATGGGACCGGCGCCACCTAACGCGCGAGCAATATGAAGAACACGACGGCGGCCTGGCGATTCCTTTTTGCACTCTCGGTGCTTGCAACAACCGCGCTCAGCGCACAGCCACCGAAGCCTACGGCACCCAAGCGCATTGCGATCACCGCCGCGCATCTGATCGACCCGACCAATGCACGCCGTATCGACAACGCGGTCGTGCTCATCGAAGACGATCACGTGACACAGGTCGGCGCGAAACTCACGATTCCAAACGGTACGACCGTCATCGATCTAGGCTCGGCGACGCTGCTGCCAGGGCTGATCGATGTTCACACGCATCTCTCGTCTGAGAGTCATGACTACTACGACGATCTCTTTCGGAAGAGTGCAATTGACGTAGCGATTCGCGCGCACCTGTACGCGAAGCGCACGCTCGAGGCGGGATTCACGACCGTGCGCGATGTCGGCGGCGCGGAACTGATTGACGTGGCGCTTCGCAATGCGATCGACGCGGGCGATATCGTCGGCCCGCGAATGAAGGTGGCGACGAGTCCGATTTCAGCGACCGGTGGACACGGCGACCTGAATGGCTTCTCTCCGTATCTCAAGTTCGAGGGCGGCTTCACCGGCATCGCCGATGGTGTCGACGAAATCCGGAAAGCGGTGCGACGCGACGTGAAGTACGGCGCCGATCATATCAAAGTGCTCGCGGGTGCTGGCGTCTTGTCCGAGGAGGAATCCGCTGGCGCGCCGCAGTATTCGCAGGCCGAACTCGATGCGCTCGTGCAGGAAGCCACGATGTGGGGACGCAAGGTCGCCGCGCACGCGCATGGCGCGGAAGCGATCAAGCGAGCGATCAAGGCCGGTGTCGCGAGTGTCGAACACGCCGGGTTGATCGACGAAGAGGGTGTGACGCTCGCGAAGGCGCACGGCACGTTTCTCGTGCCTGATATCTGGACCGATATCTACCTCCTCGAGCACGGCGCCGAGCTTGGATTACCGCCCAAGATGATCGAGAAGGAACGCGAGATCAGGAAGTCACAGGACGTGAACTGGCGTCGTGCGAAAGATGCGGGGGTCAAGTTCGCGTTTGGCACGGACGCTGGCGTGTATCCGCACGGACAGAACGCGCATCAATTTCGCTATCTCGTCGAGATGGTTGGCTTCACGCCAATGCAAGCGATTCAGATGGCGACGGTCAACGCCGCAGCGCTGATGAGTTGGAGCGATAAGGTCGGCGCCATCGCGCCAGGACATTTCGCCGATATCGTCGCCGTGAGCGGAGATCCGCTCACGGACATTCGACAGCTCGAGCACATCACCTTCGTGATGAAGGGCGGCGTTGTCGTTCGAGGCAAATAGCGAGCAGCGACCGCGAACTACAGCTGCAGATCGCGTTACCTCTTGGCCAGACTCGGATTCCGTAACCGGCTGTGCTTCGCGCCATAGAGGAAATACAGTACGAGTCCGACCAGTAGCCACACGCCGAACCGAATCCACGTCACGCCCGGCAACTTGTACATCAGGTAAAAGCAGGCGACGACGGAAATCATCGGCGTGAATGGCACCCACGGCACGCGAAACGGGCGCGGACGATCGGGGTCGGTGCGACGGAGTACGATCACACCGACCGACACCAAAATAAACGCGAAGAGCGTCCCGATATTCGTCAGATCCACCACTTCCGCGATGTTGGCGAACGCGGCAAACGTCGCCACGAAGATGCCGGTGATGATGGTGCCGACATATGGGGTCTTGAACTTGGGATGCACCTTGGCAAAAAACGGCGGCAGCAATCCATCGCGTGCCATCGACATGAAAATGCGCGGCTGCCCGAGCTGAAATACGAGCAGCACGCTACCCATCGCGATCACAGCGCCGACGGCGATGATGAAGCGTGATGCATTGAGAATGCCCGGCGGTCCGTCAGCCAGCCGTAGTGCCGTCACCATTGGCTCGGCGGTGCCCAACTGCTGCCACGGGGCGAGTCCCGTCATGACGATGCTGATGGCGATGTAGAGAATCGTGGTCACCACGAGACTCATGATGATACCGAACGGCATGTCCTTCGCCGGATTGATGGCTTCTTCGGCCGCCGTGCTCACCGCATCGAATCCGATGTAGCTGAAGAAGATGATCGCAGCCGCCGCACTGATGCCGCCGAAACCGTTGGGTGCGAAGCCACCCGTTGCCGGGTTGTTCCAGTTGATCGGCTTCACGAAAAACGCGCCGACGGCGAGGAAAAACAGAATGATCGCGATCTTGAGCAGGACCATCGCGTTGTTCGAGTTCGCTGATTCCTTCACGCCCTTTACCAACACAACCGTGATCAGCAAGACGACGAGAAATGCCGGCAAGTTGGCGATGATCGGTACACCGAACAAATGCGGCGCCGTCGTGAGTGCAGCGGCCGTGTAGGTCGTAACCGCGTCCGTCGCCCCGGCCTTCATTGCCGCCGCGGCGTCGGACGCGGATCGAAAATCCGTTGCCAGCCACGCGGGCAAATCGAGTCCAAAGAAATTGAGCAGCTCGCGAAAGTACCCCGACCAGCCGATCGCAACGCCGATGTTACCCACCGCATATTCGACGATGAGATCCCAGCCGATAATCCAGGCCACGAACTCACCAAGCGCCGCGTACGCATAGGTGTACGCCGATCCCGCGATCGGCACCATCGAGGCGAACTCCGCGTAGCAGAGCGCGGCGAAGCCACACGCCACCGCCGTGAGCACGAACGAGAAGATGATCGCCGGGCCGGCGCCAGGACGAGCGAGATCGCCCGCAATCGCGGTACCGGTGGTGGCGAAGATACCGGCGCCGATTGTTGCCCCGACTCCAAGTGCCGTCAGGTGCCACTTGTTGAGCGAGCGTTTCAGTCCGCCGCGTTCGGCGACGTCCTGCTCCATGTCGGAGACTGACTTTCGAACGAAAAGTCCAGGCATGAATCAAATAGGGGAGCGGGACTGGAACTCGGCCAGCATACGAATCGCCTATGCTTGTCTCTCGCACGGCACCGCGCAAGAGCGACCACGGGTCCCCGAGCGCTAGTCCAGTCGCTCAAAGACGCCGAGTTCACGATTCTTGCGGACGTCATTCCACGGAAACCATTTGCCGTTCATCACGACATACACGCCATGCGGCAGCGTCTGCACGAAGCTGACTGCACTGCCGAGGTTGAAGAGCCCGTCCGAGCTGCCAAAGACGTAGGGGACCATCGCGCCGGTGAGCACGACCGTTTTACCGAAAACACCGTGGGCGATCGCGTGTGCCGTCTCGACGAGCGTATCCGTTCCGTGCGTAATGATGATGTGCGATTCGGTACATGCGGCGCACGCAGCGACGACCTGTTCTCGCTGCGCGGCGTTCATATCGAGGCTGTCGATCATCATGAGGACGTCGACCGTGACATCGAGTCCGCAGCGTCCGCGCGTCAGCATCTCCTGCACATGCGTGCCGCGAAAGTCGAGCGTGCCATGCAATTCGTCATATTCTTTGTCGAACGTGCCGCCGGTGACGAAGACGCGAATGCTCATTAGCTACTCACGGAATGAATTTGCCGGTGCACGCATTCGGCGCGCGCGTGCCTGCCGTACCGATCGTCTTGACCGTCGCCTTGTCGCTAATCGGCAACGTCATCGAGCCTGCGCCAATGGTGAGATCGAGGAAAGATGCAGCAACCTTGGTCTTCTCGGGCGCATCGGTCACCACGCCGTCGAGGATCATGCCCATACGATGCGATTCGTCGTAGCCATCGAACGTGACCTTGCCGCCGTCGATGATGCGCACGTCGCGCAGTACGATGTCTCGAAAGACAGGAATGAGTGAGCCCGTCGTTTCGGCGGAGGCGGTGTAATGCGTGTCCATCAGAATCGGTTCTTTCGTGTTGCGAATGCAGACGTCTTCGTAAGTGACGTGATGCACGAGGCCACCGCGCGATGCGTTCGACTTGATACGAAGCCCATTGTCCGCACCGTCCACGGAGAGATCGGTCACGAGAATATGATCGACGCCGCCATTCGTCTCACTCCCGATTGACATCCCGTGGCCGCGGAAGAAATGGTTGTGTGACACGGTCATGTTCGACGTTGGCCCTGTGCTGCCGCCCTTGATCGCGATATTGTCGTCGCCCGCCCGAATGATGCTATGGGTAATCGTGATGTTCTTGCTGCTGGCCGGATCGATGCCGTCGGTGTTTCGCGCGATCGGGTTGGTGGTGTTGATCGTCACTCCCCACGCCGTGAAGCCGTCGCCGCGATCGAACACGACGTGAAATTGTCCAGGATTGCGCAGCGTGATTTGGTACAGCGTGACGTTGTCGCTGCGCAGCGTCTGAAATAAGCGTGGACAATTTTGTGTGAGCGGACCGTTGCGTGCTTGTTGTGCGAGTTCCCACCACGACACACTGCCATTGAGCAACGACGCCCAGCCTCGTCCATCGATCGTGCCTTTTCCCATGATGCCACTGTGATTCGCCTTTTCCGCGCGAATGAGCGCAAAGCAGCCACGCCCGCTCTGCGCGAGCCTGCCGCACGCGCCCGGCGTCACATCGTACAGGCGCGGGTCGCGCGATCCAAAGAGAATTGTGTTGGTGTCGACCACGAGCGTCACGCCCGTTTTCAGCTCGAGCGGGCCGCTAAGGAAGGCGCGCTTGTTCCCTGCACTGCGCAGCACGACCGCGTTGCCACTGCGACAACCGTCGATGGCTTTCTGAATACGCTCGGTGTCGAGCGCGCGTTCGTCACTGTCGGCGATCGTGGTATCGGCGACTGCGACCAGCGACGCTGTGAGGATGGCGCACGACGCGGGTACCGTCGGCTCGGTGACCGTACGCGTGTCCTGCGCATGTGCGGGCGTCATCGTCGCCGCGAGGAGCAGCGCCGCAGCAAACGATCGGGCAACTATCGATGCGGTGATGCGATGAGGCAGGGAATCAGCACAATTTTGCGGGACGCAATGACGGACGCGAGTCGCGAGGCGATGCAGCATGAGCAGCTCAGATGGGTTGCGTAGGAAGACTTGCGCGTTCACCCGACTCGGGTTGGTTGCGCATGTGGTCGGCGAGTTCATGCAACCGCTGCGTGAGCCCGGCCCGAAGCGCCTCGGGCATCGCGTGCTCGGCCATGGCACGGTCCATACACCAGAGCCACTCGTCGCGTTCGACAGCGCCAATCGCAAAGGGAAAATGGCGCATGCGGAGTCGCGGGTGGCCGTATTGTTCGACATACACTGGCGGCCCGCCGGTCCAGCCGGTCAAAAACAATCGCAGCTTTTCGCGCGACACTCTGAGACTTGTCGCATGCAGGGCCCGTACGTGTATTGCCTCGGGGGCGCTGTCCATCAAATCGTAGAAGCGGTCGACCAAGCGACGAATTCCGTCGTCGGCGCCGAGTAAGTCGAAGTGCGATGGCGCGGTCATAGCGCGGTCACGATGCGGTCGAGGTCATGCCGAAATCTCGTTACTGCCTCGGGGTAGAACCAGCGTCGGCGTCGCTGATTGTTGGTTGACCGTTGGTAGAGTGTTGGTGGAGTGTTGGTGGAGTGTTGGTGGAGTGTTGGTTGATGCTGGGGCTGCGAATTCGTTGGGCTTTTCATCCGGAAGATCATGGCCAAGGGTGTGACCACTCGCACGGTGCGGAGCGTGACGCGCACGGTGAAGTCGCAGGTGACGGTGCTCACGAGCGCGCTGGGTGCGGCGTGGCTGACGTTTGCCGCGACGACACTGACTGGCGGCGCGCTGCTGTCGTTCGGGATCGTGCCGCGCACGGTCGAGGGATTGCGCGGCATCCTGTTCGCACCGTTTCTGCATGCGAATCTGAATCACCTGCTGTCCAATACGATCCCGTTCGTCGTGCTTGGATGGTTGGTCATGCTCCGCGACTCGCGCCATTTCGGCCGGGTCACGCTCGCCGCCATGCTAGGCTCTGGCCTCTGCTCGTGGCTCTTTGGCGCGCCCGGCTCGGTGCACATCGGGGCGAGCGGCGTGATTTTCGGCTACCTGGGCTTTCTGATGGTAGCGGGGTGGTACGCGCGCACGTTCGGGAGCGTGGTGCTGAGCGTGGGCGTGACGATCGCGTGGGGCGGGTTGGTGATGGGCGTGCTGCCCACCGTGCCCGGGGTGAGCTGGCAGGGGCATCTTGGCGGCTTCATCGCTGGCGTCCTGGCCGCTCGGCGCTGGCGCAAATAGCGCTGCTCATTCCTCCGCTCCACCCATAACCCCGCGCGCGACTCTCCACCCGCCACCGAGTACTCGCGACCCGAAACCCCCGTGTGACGATTTGGAGGGGTTGGGCCAGGGATTGGTGGTGTTGTTTAGTGGTTGGGTTGTCGGTTTTCCGTCGTGGGGCTTTGGTGACCGCCACAACGGAAGCAGTGCGATATCACGAAGGGCCGGCGACCGTGGTCGCGATTGCTTGCGATCGCGGGCTGGGGGTTTCGGGTTGCGGGTGGTCGGTGGCGGGCTTGGAGTAGTGCGGATGGAGCAATGCGACATGTGCGCGGCGGAAAACCAGATTCGGATTCCGACGTAGTGACACTCGTGCCAGATCAGCGCGCGTCCGTACGTCCCTTCATCTTTCCCGAATGCTCACCCCCGCAATCGATATCCAGCGCATCGTCAAACGGTACCAGCACCACGTCGCCGTGAAGTCGTTGTCGCTCACCGTCCCCAAGGGCGCGGTGTACGGCCTCCTTGGCCCGAACGGAGCCGGCAAGACGACCACGATCCGCATGCTCCTCAACATCATCGCGCCCGACGAAGGCACGATTCGCGTACTCGGCGTGCCGCACTCCGATCCGGCCCTCGTCGATCGAATCGGCTATCTCCCCGAAGAGCGCGGTCTGTATAAAAAGATGCAGGTGCGCCGTGTACTCAGATTCCTTGGTGAGCTCAAAGGCATGAGCGGCAAGACGCTCGACGGCAAGATCGATCTGTGGCTCGACCGCATGCAGTTGCGCGCGAACGGCGAAGACTGGGGCAACGCCAAGGTCGACGAGCTCTCGCGTGGCATGCAGCAGAAGGTGCAGTTTATCGGCGCGCTGCTGCACGAACCGGAACTCGTTATCCTCGACGAACCGTTCAGCGGCCTCGATCCGATCAACGCGCAAGCACTGAAAGACACCATCGTCGATCTCAAGAAGCAGGGACGTACGATCATTTTTTCGACACACATCATGGACAACGCCGAACGCATGTGCGACTCGGTGTGCATCATTGCGCATGGCGAGAAAGTGCTCGATGGCGGCGTCGCCGAAGTACGTGAATCGCATGGCGCTCGCATAGTCGCGTTGGGGCTCGACGGTGCGCCGACGCCAGCCGTGCAGGCCGTGCTTGCAGATCGCCGACTTGTTGCGCGCGCGGACGACTCCAACCGCTACCTCGAGATCGAGCTGGCAGCCGGCGCACTCGCACAAGACCTGCTCGCATCACTCGTTGGCGCCGGCGCGCAGATCGAACGCTTCGAACTCGTGCGCCCCTCGCTGCATCGGATCTTCCTCGAGAAAGTCGGGGCTACCAACGTCGAAGCGGGGATGAGCGGTCATGGGTAAGCTTTGGGCAGTGATCCGTCGCGAGTACACGGAGCGTGTGCGTTCGCGCTGGTTTTTAATCGCGACGCTCTTCGGCCCCGTGTTCTTCGGCGGCATCATGTTTGTACCGGCATTGATTTCGTCGCGCGATAAAGCGTCGGCCAACGGCACGAACATCGTCATTGTCGACGCTACGGGTACAGGGCTTGGTCAGCGTGTCTCCACTCGACTCGCCGGTGGTATCGACGGCGGCGGTACGGCGCCACGCGTCAACGTGGTCACCAGCGATGCCATTGCGCAGGCGGAGTCGTTGGCGACGCACTTGGTGATGGCCGATTCGGTGAAAGGCTATTTACTGCTCGACTCGATGACGTTGACCGCGGCAACGGCGCGTTATGCCGGCAGCAACACGACGGCAATTTTTGACATGCAGCGCATCGAGAAGGCGGTGCAGCGCGAAGTCGGCGCCGCGACGCTCGAGAAGAACGGCATTGATCCGGAGCTTGCGCGAAAGGTTCTCGGTACCAGCGTCAGCGTCGCGACCGAACGACTCACGAAGACCGGGCGCGGTGGCTCAGGCCAGCTCAATTTCATTTTCGGCGCGGCCGTCGCGTTCGTCTTGTACATGACCATTTTCATCTACGGACTCAACGTGTTGCGCGGCGTGCTGGAAGAGAAGCAGACGCGCGTAGCCGAAGTGGTGATTTCGAGCCTGTCGTCCACACGCTTGCTGGCTGGCAAGGTGATCGGCGTCGGTGGTGTAGGACTGACCCAGCTCGTGCTCTGGCTCACGATGAGCTTCCTCATGTACAAGGTGCGGCAACCGATTCTCGCGAAGTTCGGCGCCGATCAGATGGCGATCACGATGCCCGATGTATCGCTCGGACTCGGACTCCTGGTGCTCGCGTTCTTCGTGATGGGCTTCATGTTCTACGCCGGATTGTTCGCGGCAGTCGGCGCAACAGTGAACAGCGAACAGGAAGCGCAGCAAGCGCAGATGCCGGTGGTGTTGTTGCTCGTCACCAGCATCATGTTCCTGCAAAACATTCTCACGCAGCCCGATAGCACATTGTCGCGCGTGCTCTCTATGCTCCCGTTCAGTGCGCCGATCGTGATGCCGTTGCGCATGACGGTTGCGCCGGTGCCGCC
>JBBQDB010000067.1:0-21134 GCA_038319245.1 Gemmatimonadales bacterium | reverse complement strand
CAGTCGCCTCGGGGAAGAAGAGGCGGAGCGTTGTCCCATCTCCGGGCGACGAATCGCACTCGATGAACCCGTCGCTCTGCGCCACCATCCCGTGCACCGCGGCGAGCCCCATTCCCGCTCCCGTGCCGAACGGTTGCGTCGAGAAAAACGGTTCGAACAGTCGCGCTTTTACCGCATCGGGCATACCGACACCCGTGTCGCCGACGATGAGCACCGCGTAGCGTCGCGATGTCATATCCTGTCCCGGGCCTGTGGCACGCATGCGCGTCTGTACGTCGGTACCAATCGTCAATACGCCGCCGTCGGGCATCGACACCATGGCATTGCGTACCAACGCCGACATCGCCTCGACGAGTCGGGTGCGGTCGAGCAGCGCGACCGCCGGCTCCAGCGAGAACGCGTGCCGCAGCGTAACACCGGACGGCATCGCCAAACGCTCCGCGTGCGTTTCATCGCGCACGAACGCATTCAGATCCACGCGTCCACGCTGCAGCATTTGCTTGCGCCCAACAGCCAGCAAGCGACGCGTCAACTCTTCAGCGCGCTCGGTGGCACGCTCGATGGCGCGCAGATCCTCGGCGTGAACTGATGTGTCGCCCAACGCATCAGACATGAAGCCTGCCGCGCCACGAATGACCGTCAGCAGGTTGTTGAAATCATGCGCGATACCACCGGCCAGCTGCCCGACTGCATCGAGCGTCTGTGATTGCCGCTGACGTTCCTCGGCCAAGCGCTCGTCGGTGACGTCGGAAAACACAGCTACGGCCCCGTGCGGCGCTTCATCGTCGGGGCGCAGCAACGGCGACGCCGAGATCGACAGCCAGCGCCGTTCACCGTCGCCGCGCCGCATCATCATCAGCACGCCGTCTTGGCTCTCGCCCGAGCGGAGCGCAACGATTGCGGGATGCTCGTCCAGCGGCCACCGCGTGCCATCCTCGTGCGCCGCTTCCCAAACGTCATCGATTGCCACTTCACCGCGCAGCTGCGCGAGCGTCATGCCGAGGATCCGTTCAGCGGACGGATTGCAGGCGCGAATCGCGCCGGTGTCATCGTGAATGACGAGCCCTTCGCGCATCCCAGTAATCACAGCGCGAAAGAGCGCCTCTGACTCGTGCAACCGCTGGACCGCGCGCGCGCGATCAGTGACGTCCTGAATAAAAATGTGAACCACGCGACGACCATCGATGTTTACCAGGTTGGCGAATGCGTCGACTTGCCGCGTGTCGCGATTGGCGACACGATGGGACCGGAGCGAGCGGCGCCCAGCGCCCACGGCCATCGATTCGCTCATCGCTTGCCATTCGTCCAACGATGTCCCGTCGAGATCGATGGCCAGCATCGTGCGCATTGTTTCGTGCGGCCAACCATAGAACGCTTCGGCGGCAGGATTCACCGCGATGATGCTTGCCGTGGTCGCATCGGCGATGAGTTGGATCGCGCCGTTCGACTCGAACAGCTCACGGTGGCGCGCTTCGCTCGCTTCGAGCGCCAAACGCTCGAGCGTACGTTCGGTGACATCGCGCGACGAAATCGCGACGCTGTCGCCGATCGGCACGAGCTGCCGCAACACCCACCGCGATCGGTTGTCCGGCACCGGTGCGAACTGCGTGATTTCAAGTGGAACGCCCGTGTTTACCACCTGAGCGCACTGCTCGTGCAGGAACGAGCTCTGGCTGCGCGGGAACGCGGTGAGCAGCGACATCCCGGGGAGCTCTGAAGCGGGAAGCTCGGCAAGCTCCGCTGCTCGTGCGTTTAGGTCGACGACAATGAAATCGCAAATGGCGCCGTCAGCATCACGGTCGGCGCGCGCAATCACGAATGCGTCGAGCCCCGACTCCATCACTGCACGAAAACGCGCCTCGGCTGCCGCAATCTTATCGCTAGCCAAGACTTCGGCCGTCACGTCGCGCGCGAGTCCGAGCAGATGCGTGACCGTGCCACTCACGTCGGTCACTGGTGCCAAGCGCGTCTCGACGATCAAGCGACCGGTCGGCAGCGGCAAATCTTCGCGATACGTCATCGCCTGTCGCGATGCAACGACGTCGTTGTATCGCGCCAGCGCGAACGCCGCGCCGTCGGGGGGCAACACTTCGTCCACGCGACGACCGATCAACTGCGACTCCTGCATTCCGGTGACTGCGACGTACGCGGGGTTGACCGATTCGCAACGAAACACCCCGTCGCCTTCGACCCGCATCAGGAATAACAACTCCGACATGTTATCGGTCAGCAGGCGCTGTGTACGCTCGCGCGTGCCGATATCCGTTTCACGATGGGCCCGCATCGTCACGTCGCGTCCTTCGACGAACAATCGCGATTCGTCCGCGATCGTCACGCGTGAAACGGTCACATCGAATACACCCGGCGACCCATCGGCGTGAGTCAGCGGGATCTCGCACTGCGGCAGTTCACCGTGAGCCGCCGCCGCGATTGCGCTTTGCATCCACGCGACAAACCGCGGCTCTGCGTGCACGGTCGGCGCCTCCCAGCAGAAGCGACCGACGAGCGCGGATTCACTCGCACCGGCGGCCGCACACGCCGCCGCATTTGCCTCGAGCACGACTCCGTCCATCGAGAGCAGCGACTGCAACGTCGTGGTCACATCGAAGCACGCCGCGCGAAGCGTGCCGTGCATAGGCGGTGGCAAATCAGTCACGTGGCGGAATCAGTCGCGCAGAAGAAGCAGAGAGTCGTCACATCGAATAATGCGTGCGTCACGTCGACCGTGGCAGTGCCCTCCCACTAGTGGCGACACGCGATGCACGGACCAGCGCTGTAACAGTTGGTGTGACCCTTCGACAGTGGACGCGTCTTTTCCAAGAACTGACACAAGCCGTGAAGTTCGCGGCATCCTTCTCCCCAAACCTGTCTGTCGCATGGGTGTTATCGCGACGCTTCTCGCGCACGAACCACGACTCGCCCGGCTCCGGTCTGCCGCGCGTGATCGGTATCGCTTCGTTCCGTGCGATGATTGGACCTCACTGACCCGTGCGTGCGAGCGCGGGCCAATCAACGTGGTCGTCTTCGATCTCTACGTCGATGGGCGCGCAGACTTCGAGCGCGTCCGCCAGCTGCGTATCCGTGTGCCACGTGCGGCGCTCGTTGCCTATGTGGACATGACACGCGAACGAGCTCGCGACATGTTCGACGCCGGACGCTGTGGCATCGACGTGCTCGTGGTCGCCGAAGAGACGGATACACCGGCGATGCTCGCCGCGCTACTCGATCAAGCTGAGGCACGGAGCGTGTCGAGCTTGCTCAAGCCGCATCTCGCCGGGTTGCGCAGTGTCGTGCGTGATGCCGTGATGTTGTCGGTAACACGCGCCCACGAGCGACTCACGCCCGATAGCCTTGCGCGTCTGATTGCGGTCTCGCGTCGCCTGCTCTCCAAGCGACTCGAAGGCGCGCAACTGCCACCACCGCATCAGCTGCTGACGTGGGGACGACTCATTGTCGCCGCGAGCATGCTGGAAGACGGGTCACGCAGCGCGGACGGCGTCGCCAGTGCACTCGATTTTCCGTCTGGCAGCGCGTTCCGCAACACCTGTCAGCGCTACCTCGGCTGCACACCGCATCAGATTCGCATCCGCGGCGGCGCGGGCTGGGTGATTACCGAGTTGCTCGTCAATCGCGAGAAGCGTCGGCAGATCGATGCGCACGAAGACGAATTGACGGACAGCGCTGCCGCCTGAGCGTCGGCGGCGGCGCGACGGATTGGCGAGTACCTTCCGCCGCATGCGCCACTTTGGACTCACGGGTAACATCGCCAGCGGAAAGAGCGCGGTCGCACAGCTCTTGGCCGGCTACGGCGCAACGGTCATCGATGCCGACCTGTTAGCGCGTGAAGCGATCGCACCTGGCACCCTTGGCTACGACCAAGTCATCGCGCACTTTGGTGCCGAGCTGCGATTGCCCGACGGGCAGATCGATCGCAGTGCGCTCCGTCGGCTAGTGTTTTCCGACCCGCTCGAACGCGATGTGCTGAACGGCATCGTGCACCCGGCGGTGGCGCGGCTCCGTGAGGCCCGCATGGCCGACGCAGCCGCGGTAGGTGCCGATATCGTCGTCTCAGACATCCCGCTCCTTTTCGAAGTCGGACTCGAGCACGCGTTTGACGGCATTGTGCTCGTGGACGCACCTCCCGCCCTGCGCCTCGCACGTCTGACGACTGACCGCGGACTCCCCGAGTCGGTGGCCCAGGCCATGATGGACGCGCAGTGGCCATCCGCACGCAAACGCGCTGGCGCGACGTGGGTCATCGACAACGACGGGTCACGCGAGCAGCTTGCTATGCGTGTCGCGGACGTCTGGCACGCCATGCAGGCGATGCCCGATCGGCACTGACCACGTCCGTTTCGCCAAAGATTTCCTCAAACATTTCCTCCAACATTTCGGAGTCGATCGTGTCGAATATTCCCGCTGACCTGCGCTACACGAAGGAGCACGAGTACGTCAAGACGATGGACGTTGAGGGTGTGGTCGCGATCGGCATCACGGACTTCGCGCAGGGCGAGCTTGGCGACATCGTCTACGTCGAGTTGCCAAAGGTCGGCACCAGCTACGGCAGCCACGATGTCTTCGGCACCGTCGAAGCCGTGAAGGCCGTCTCCGAACTGTTCATGCCGGTCGCCGGCGAAGTGGTCGAGGTGAACCCCCGCATCGACGGTGAGCCCGCACTGATCAACACGGATCCGTACGGCGATGGCTGGATGATCAAGGTGAAGCTGGCCGCCGGCGGTGACGCGGGTTTGATGAGCGCCGCCGAGTACACGTCGCAGCTCGGCGAGTAACGCGTCGGGAGACAGCGAACGCCGCGCAAAAAACGCGCGCTGACTTCTCGCCCGTCGCGGGTCAATGTCGAAACGACAACCGCGAACCGTTGTCAACTCGACGACGGTTCGCGGTTTTTTATGGTTCGCTGTTTATCACCTTACGCTGCCTGAATATCTCGGCGCACGCTCAGCTTGCGTACTCCTCGATCGGTGGGCACGAGCACACGAGGTTGCGATCGCCATATGCACTTTCGATGCGCCCAACGGTGGGCCAGAACTTCCGTTCGCGCGTCCACGCGGTCGGATAGGCTGCCTGCTCGCGCGAGTACGGCCGATCCCACGAATCGCTGATGACGTGTTGCGCGGTGTGCGGGGCGCGCTTGAGCACATTGTCGTCGCGGGGCACTTCGCCACGTTCGACGGCGGCGATCTCCTCACGTATGCCGATCATCGCTTCGATGAACCGATCGATCTCTGCCTTCGACTCGCTCTCCGTCGGCTCGACCATCATCGTGCCAGCGACGGGGAACGACATCGTGGGCGCGTGAAAGCCGTAGTCCATCAGCCGCTTGGCAATGTCTTCGACTTCGATGCCCGACGTGCCCTTGAACAGACGCGTGTCGAGAATGCATTCATGCGCGACAAGGCCGTTCTGCCCACGATATAGGACCGGGTAGTGCGCTTCGAGCTTGCGCGCGATGTAGTTCGCGCTGAGAATGGCGATCTTCGTTGCGGTAGCGAGCCCCTCGCCGCCCATCAGCTTGATGTAGACGTACGATATCGGAAGAATGCTTGCGCTGCCCCACGGCGCGGCCGAAATCGGCCCAATGCTTTGTGCGCCGCCGATGTGCGTCACCGGATGCGTGGGTAAGAACGGCACGAGCTGCGGCGCCACGCCGATCGGACCCATTCCCGGCCCACCACCGCCGTGTGGGATGCAGAACGTCTTATGCAGGTTGAGATGACAGACGTCGGCGCCGAGGTCACCCGGACGCGAGACGCCCACCATCGCGTTCATGTTAGCGCCGTCCATGTAGACCTGTCCGCCTCGCGCGTGCACAATGGCCGTAATTTCCTTGATGCGCGCTTCGAATACGCCGTGCGTGCTCGGGTAGGTCACCATCAACGCGCCGAGATCGGCTGCATGCGCATCGGCCTTGGCTTGCAGGTCGTCCACATCGATGTTGCCGTCGGCATCGGTTTTGACGACGACCACCGTGAAGCCAGCCATCACCGCACTCGCGGGGTTCGTACCATGCGCCGACTGCGGAATGAGACAAACGGTGCGATGCGCGTCGCCCCGCGACAGGTGATACGCGCGAATCACCAGCAGCCCGGCGTACTCTCCCTGCGAGCCTGCATTCGGTTGCAGCGACACACCAGCGAAGCCGGTGATCTCCGCGAGATCGTGCTCGAGCTCCTTGAACATCGCTAGGTACCCTTCGGCCTGCGACAACGGCGCGAACGGATGCAGCTGTCCGAACTCTGGCCACGTCACGGGAATCATCTCCGCGGTCGCGTTGAGCTTCATCGTGCAGGAGCCCAGCGGGATCATGCCATGCACAAGCGAAAAGTCACGGGCCTGCAACGCATATAGGTAACGCAGCATTTCCGTTTCGCTGCGATAGCGATGGAACACCGGATGTGTGAGAAATGGCGTGACGCGACGGTACCGCTCATCGTAGCGCGCATCGATGTCACCAATCACATCGTCGAAACGGAAATCAACCGCCGCACCGTTGTTGAAGACGGACCACAAGGCTTCGATGTCGGCCTGCGTCGTCGTCTCGTCGAGCGCGATCGTGATCGTACCCGGCTCGAGCACGCGCAAGTTGAGCTGACGCGCCTCAGCGGCGGCCAGAATATCACTCTGTCCGTGGATGCCAACTTCCACGCGAATCGTGTCGAAGTACTGCTCGTGCGTGATCGCGAAGCCAAGCTTCTCAAGACCGCTCGCGAGCGTCACAGCGAGCGTGTGCACGCGCGTGGCGATCTGCGTCAACCCTTCCGGGCCGTGGTACACCGCATACATGCCCGCCATGACGGCAAGGAGCACCTGCGCGGTGCAGACGTTGCTCGTTGCCTTCTCACGGCGGATGTGCTGCTCGCGCGTTTGCAGTGCCATCCGCAGCGCGGGCTTGCCCTCGCTGTCGCGCGACACGCCGATGATGCGCCCCGGCAGGAGTCGCTTGTACTCGTCGCGCGTCGCAAAGAACGCCGCGTGCGGTCCGCCAAAGCCCATCGGCACGCCAAAGCGCTGCGTGTTACCGATGGCGACATCCGCTCCCCACTCGCCCGGTGGCGTGAGCAACGTCAGCGCGAGCAGGTCCGTCGCGACGATCACCATCGCGCCCATCGCGTGCGACTTTTCGGCGAGGCGCCGATAGTCCACGACGGCGCCATCGGTGCCTGGATATTGCAGCAGCACGCCGAACACGCTGTCGCTCATCTCGAACGCGCGCGCATCGCCAACCAGCACGTGCACGCCCCGCGCTTCGGCACGCGCCGTCACGACGCCGATCGTCTGCGGATGACAATCGGCGGCGATGAAGAACGTGTTGCGCGTCGCACTTCCCTTGGCGTGCAACGCGAGCGCCATCGCTTCGGCGGCCGCCGTGCCTTCATCCAACAGCGAGGCGTTCGCGATCTCCAGTCCCGTGAGATCGACGATCAGTGTCTGGTAGTTGAGCAGCGCTTCGAGTCGCCCCTGCGCAATCTCAGCTTGATACGGCGTATACGCCGTGTACCACGCCGGGTTCTCCATCACATTGCGCAGGATCACCGGCGGTGTGTGCGTGCCGTAATACCCCATGCCGATGAACGAACGGTAGATGCGATTCTTCTCGGCGAGCAGACGAAGCGCCGACAGCACCTGCGGCTCACTTTGCTCCGGCCCCGTGTTGAGCGTGCTTCGAAAACGAATCGTCTCCGGCACGACGGCGTCGATGAACGCGTCGAGTGACTCGTAGCCCAAACTGGCGAGCATCGCCTGCTGTTCGCTCGCAGCGGGACCGAGATGACGCGGGATGAAGGAATCGACCGCGGGAAACGCGGGCGCGGCGGTGCGTGTGGCCATAACCATCCTCAGGGAGCGAGCCGAAGCTCGGGCAATTGCGTCGGAACAAGTGAGCGCGTCGCGACATCCTGCACGAAGGAGCGTTGCGCCCTCGCGCGCTGCGACCCGACGGTAAACTTAACCAACGTGGATACGAACTTCCGACCCAACGCCCGATCGCGTACGGCGCCCGCAGTAGACGATTCTCGCATCCTTCGGTCCGGAACGGGCGATTCCGTTGCGGGCGGCCGAGTGCGGTCACTGCCGACGCGCTGGGGGATGTTGCGCACGGAGCCGGAGACGGGCGGGTGGAACATGGCGCTGGACCAGGCCCTGCTCGAGCGAGCGCGTCGATCCGGTGAGGGCGTCTGGCGCTGTTACGCGTGGTCGTCGCCAACGGTGTCGTTTGGGCGGAACGAGAGCGTGGCAGGGCGATTCGACGCGGCGTCGGTATCACGCGCTCACCTCGTCGCCGTGCGACGGCCGACCGGCGGACGGGCCCTGCTGCACGGACGCGAGGTCACGTACAGCGCCACCCTGCCACTCGACGCGTCGATCGGTTGGCGCGACGCCTACGCCGAGATCAATCAGATCCTGCTTGATGCGCTCCGCGCGCTTGGCGTTCACGCCACGCTGTGTACTGCCGCATCGAGTCCGGCGGTGCGCCCCGACGGTCCACTCTGCTTCGAAGCCCCGGCGGTAGGCGAAATCGCCGTCGGCGACGCGAAGTTGGTCGGCAGTGCGATCTGGCGCGAGCGTGGTGCGTATTTGCAACACGGAAGCATTTTGCTCCACGACGACCAACGGGTGCTGTTCGACGCGGCGCTGCCGGCGGGTACGCTCACGGAGCACGACGCCAAGAGAAACGACGCCAACGACGCCGATACGGACGACGATACCGATTCCGCTACTGACGCACGCAGCTACGCCTCCATCGACGGCGGCCGTTCGTCATCTCCGAGCTCGCTACGCGGGTCACGCGCGCGGCAGACGCTCAATGTGCCGCCGCCTGCCGCATCGCTTGGTGCCCTCTTTGCCGCCGATGGGCGTCCTGCGCCCGCATGGAGCGACGTGGCCGATGCACTCGAAGCAGCGCTGAGTGCTCGTGCCGATACGAGCTCGATACCGCTCGACGACGCACTTGTCGCAGCAACCGAACGGTCGGCGGCGCACTTTACGAGTGACGCATGGCTCTGGCGCCGATGATGCGCCCTTGGCATCCTACCGTCGTAGGGCATCACCGCTTGCAGCACGCGCGCGAACCGGACGCCTTGCTGCAGACCACCTCTCCCTCATCCCGCCTGCCATGATTCACGTCGCACCGCGAACCGCCGTTGCTCGTCATGTGGGCGCCCGACTGTGCGCGCTTGCGCTGGCGACGCTTGCGTCGTGCCGCAATGGCGATGTGCCCAAGGCTGCGACGAGCGATGTGGGTGGGACGATGATCATTGTCCAACCGGCAGAGCCGAGCACGCTGTTTCCACCCAAGGCATCGCAGGTTGCTGAGTTTGCGGTGATCCATTCGCTGTTCGACAAGCTGGCGGACATCGGACCGGACCTGTCGGTTATTGGCGATAAGGGGTATCGCCCGCGTCTGGCCACGAGTTGGCAGTGGTCGAGTGATTCACTGTCCATTTCCTTCGCGCTCGACCCCAAAGCGCATTGGCACGACGGACAGCCGCTGCGTGCGGATGACGTGAAATACACATTCGCCGTGTACACCGCCGATTCCGTGGGTTCGGGATACAAATCGTCGCTCGGCAACATCGACTCGGTGACCGTCCGTGACTCGCTCACCGCCGTATTCTGGTTTAAACGTCGCTTGCCGCATCAGTTTTTTGATGCGACGTATCACATGTACGTCCTGCCGTCGCACTTGTTGGCCAGTATTCCGATGTCTCAGCTTGGTGACGACCCGTTTGGTCGACAGCCTGTTGGCACGGGTCGCTTTCGCTTTGCAAAATGGGACGCGGGTGCACGCATCGAAATTCTCGCCGACACCACGAATGCGCGCGGCCGAGCGAAGCTGGATCGCGTCGTGTGGACGCTCGTACACGACTACGGCGCTGCGACGATCAAACTGTTCGCCGGCGAGGCAGACTTTTACGAAGCGATCCGACCTGACAACCTGCCCCAAGTTGCGCGCGCGCCGGCGCTACGGTTGGAATCCGCGCCCGCGCTGCAGTACGGGTTTCTCGATTTCAACTTGCATGCGCGCGGCAGCAAGTCCACACCGCATCCCATCTTCGGCGATGTGCGCGTGCGACGAGCGTTGGCGATGGCGGTCGACCGACCGCGACTAGTGCGCAGCGTGCTCGACAGCTTGGGATCGGTTGCGCTCGCATACGCGCCGCGCGCGCTTATTCCCGATACGACGTCCTTGGTGCAACTGCCATATAACGTCGCAGCTGCGCGCGCACTGCTCGACTCTGCGGGGTGGACGCTGGCGCCGGGCGATAGCGTGCGTACTCACGACGGTGTCCGCCTCGCGTTCGAAATCATGGCGCCATCCTCATCGCTCACGCGCACGCGCTACGCCGCGCTGTTGCAAGAGCAGCTACGACCGCTCGGCGTCGGCATCAGTGTTCGCATTCTCGAAGGCGCGGCGATGGGCGGCCGAGTGCTATCGCACAACTTCGACAGCTTTTTGCATTCGTGGGACATGACTCCCGGTCGCCTAGGCATGGCGGAAACCTGGACCTCCGCCGGGCACGATAATTTGGGCGGCTACGCGAGCGCAGCCTTCGATGCGAAGCTCGATAGCGCTTACACCACATTTGACGCTGCGAACAGCGCGCGCGTCTGGTCGCACGTCTTTCAACAGCTCATCGACGACCAGCCCGGACTCTTGCTGTACGAACCGCACACGCCGGTCGCAATGCATCGGCGTATCCGTAACCCGCCGTTGCGCGCCAACGGCTGGTACATGGATCTCGCCGACTGGTCGGTCGACCCGACGCAGCGCATCGAGCGTGACCGTATCGGCCTCGGGAGCCCCCGCTGACCGACGCAGCGTCGCGCGGCACCACAAACAGCAGCATGGCGTCTCGCATTGCGGGGCGCCTGTTCCTTTGCGTGGTGGTGGCGCTGGTCGCCTCGACCATCGCCTTTGTCGTCTTGCACCTCGCCCCGGGCGACCCCTTCACGAACATTGACGCGAGCGCTGGTACGCCGCCTGCGATCGTCGAACTCCAGCGCGCGCAGCGCGGCCTCGATCGCCCCATCGCCGAACAGTACGTGCGTTGGTTAGGGAACACGGCGCGTGGAAATTTCGGCTGGTCGACCTCGAAGCAACGCCCGGTCGCCGACGTGCTGCGAGAGGCGATTCCGCGAACACTCGGGTTGATGGGACTATCGTTCGTGCTGAGTATCGCGTTCGGTGTATTGCTGGGCGCCTGGCAAGGCACACATGCCGGCACGCGCGCTGATCGATGGAGTACCTTCTTGGCGCTGATCACGTACTCGATTCCAGAATTTTGGTTGGCAATGCTGCTGCTCTGGTGGCTCGTGCCCTTGCTGCCTGCGGGCGGCATCACCAACGACAACGCGTCGTACTACGGCACGATGTGGCAGCTCCGCGATCGCGCACTGCATCTGATCCTACCGCTGCTGTCGCTCACACTTGTCGGGACGGCCGTGATCGCCCGCTTTCAACGTGCCGCGATGCGCGAAGTATTTGCCGAGCTGTTCGTGCGCACCGCGCGCGCGAAAGGACTCGACGAGCCTGGTGTACGACGACATGCTTTGCGCGCGGCGCTGCTCCCGGTGATCACCATCTCGGGGCTCTACTTTCAGTCGGTGTTTGCTGGCTCGGTGTTCGTGGAAAAAGTGTTCGCATGGCCCGGGATGGGACTGACGTTGCTCGAAGGCATCGGACGTCGCGATTATAATCTCATCGCTGCGTACGTGATTGTTGGTAGCGGCATGGCCGCGCTGGGCAACCTCGCAGCCGATCTGCTGCGTGAAGTCGCCGACCCGCGACTGCGGCGCGCATGACAGCGACGCGTATGACGACGAACGACGTGCCGTTCAGTGGCATGGCATCCATGACGGGCACCGTGACCTCACGACGCCGCAACCGGGTCATCGCCGCGCCACTCCTCCTCATTGGCACCCTCGTGCTCGTGGCGGTGGCGGCGCCGCTGCTCGCTCCCTTCGATCCCCGCGTGCAGTCGGATATCGTCGCGCTCAAGAGCTTGGGACCGTCGTGGACACACCCCTTTGGCACAGACCAGCTCTCGCGCGATGTGCTCACCCGCGTCCTGTATGGCGCACGCGTCTCGCTCCGTGTCGCCAGCTTGTCGGTCGCACTCTCGCTCTTCATCGGAACCGTGTACGGTGCGCTCGCGGCCATTGTTGGCGGCGCAGTCGATCGAGTGCTGATGCGCACGTTGGACGTGCTGCTCGCTCTACCACGATTGCTTTGGCTCCTCGCGGTCACCGCGCTCTGGGACGGAATGCCACTCGGCGGTCTCATTGTGCTGCTCGCCCTCACCAGTTGGTATGGCGTTGCGCGAATTGTCCGAGGTGAAGTGCAGGCCCAGCTCCGCCGCGAATACACACTCGCTGCTCGTGCACTCGGCGTGCGACAGGCGCGACTGTTCGTTCGACATCTGCTTCCGCAGCTGATTCCCGTGCTCGCGATCTGGGCATCCATCGGGGTCGCGCAGACGATCGGCCTCGAAGCAGGGCTCAGCTTTCTCGGTCTCGGTGTGCAGCCGCCCGATGCCAGTTGGGGCAACATCATGCAAGACGGTGCCAGCGTGATCGATACCCAGTGGTGGCTCACGCTCTTTCCCGGTCTGGCGACACTGCTCACCGTGATCGCCTGCAATTGGCTCGGCGACGCCTTGCGCGACGTCTTCGCGCCAGAGCAGGTTCCCGCGTGACTTCACCTCAGCTTCGCACCCCTCGATCCGTTTCCGCCGTGAACGGAGGCCCACTGCTCAGCGTGCAGGGGCTGCATGTGTCGTTTCCGGCAGACGGAGGCGCTATCGCCCGCGCCGTCGACGGCGTGAGCTTCACCATCGCGCACGGCGAGACCGTCTGCCTCGTCGGTGAATCCGGGTGCGGCAAGTCGGTAACGGCGCTCTCGCTGCTGCGACTCGTGCCACCGCCGGGTCGCATCGAACCGGGATCGGCAATTCGCTTCGATGCACTCGACCTGCTGGCGCTGCCGGCCGAAGCGCTACGCGCGATTCGCGGCAATCGCATGGCGATGATCTTTCAGGAACCGATGACGGCACTCAACCCAGTGCTCACCGTCGGCGACCAGATCGCGGAGGTCGTACGCGTTCACACCGCCGCGTCGCGCAAAGACGCGTGGGAACGCGCCGTGGCCATGTTGTCGCAGGTCGGGATCGCTGATCCGGCCGTGCGCGCCAAGCAGTATCCGCACGAACTGTCGGGCGGCATGCGCCAGCGCGTAATGATCGCGATGGCCCTCGTCCTCGAACCGCAACTCGTCATCGCCGACGAACCGACCACGGCGCTCGACGTCACGATTCAAGCGCAGATTCTCGAGCTGTTGCGCGAGATGCGATCGCGAAGCGGGATGGCCCTGCTGCTGATCACGCATGACCTGGGCGTGGTCGCGGAAATGGCATCGCGTGTCGTCGTCATGTACGCCGGTCGCGTGGTCGAAGAAGCACCGGTCGACGCACTGTTCGCGAATCCTGCGCATCCGTACACGGAAGGCCTGCTGGCTGCCGTCCCGCGTTTAGGTGAAGAGCAGGATCGCCTGACAACGATTCCGGGCACCGTGCCACCGCCCACCGACTGGCCCACGGGCTGCCGTTTCCGCGAACGGTGCGCCTACGCGTATGAACGGTGTGAAAAGGAAGAGCCGGCGCTGGTACAAGTCGCGTCGGCTCATCGCGCACGCTGTCATCTCGTGCAAGAGCCGGAACGTCGCATTCGTCGGGAGCCACGCGCATGACTGCGCCCACATTCGCACCCACAGCCGCGGCGAGCGCGTCACCGCGAACGGCGACCGGCGTACCGCTCGTGCAGATTCGTGGACTCCTGAAACATTTTCCCGTGCGCACCGGACTCTTGCAACGCGTGACCGGTGCGGTCAAAGCGGTCGACGGAGTGTCGTTCGATGTCGCGCGCGGTGAAACGCTTGCTCTCGTTGGGGAATCAGGTTGCGGCAAGACGACGACGGGTCGCGCAATACTGCGCCTCGTTGAGCCGACGGACGGAAGCATCAGTTTCGATGGCATCGATGTACGCGCACTCAGGGGCGAAGCGTTGCGACGACTCCGCCGTCGCATGCAGATCGTCTTTCAGGATCCGTACGGCTCGCTCAATCCGCGCATGACGATCGGCGCCGCGATTCGCGAAGGACTGATCGTCCACCAACTTGCCGAAGGCAACGCTGCGGAAACACGCGTCGCGCAGCTGCTCGACGAAGTCGGCCTCCGTCCCGAATACGCGTCACGGTATCCGCACGAATTCTCCGGTGGTCAACGGCAACGCGTTGGTATCGCGCGCGCCCTCGCCGTCGAACCGTCGTTCATTGTCTGCGACGAGCCGGTCTCCGCGCTCGACGTCAGTGTGCAGGCGCAAGTCGTCAACCTGCTGCGCGACTTACAGCGTGATCGCGGACTTGCATATCTCTTCATCGCACATGATCTCGCCGTGGTCGCACACATGGCCGATCGCGTCGCCGTGATGTACTTGGGCAAGATCGTCGAACTCGCACCGCGCAAAGCGCTGTTCGCGACGCCTCTCATGCCGTACACGCAGGCCCTGCTCTCGGCGGTGCCGGTGCCTGACCCGAAATCGACGCGCACGCGCATCCTCTTGCCGGGCGAACCGCCGTCGCCGGCGAACCCGCCGAGTGGCTGCGTGTTTCATCCGCGTTGCCCGCATCCGCTCAAGGATGCGGAGTGCGCGCGCGTCGTGCCGCAGCTCGAAGAAAAAGCGCCTGGTCACTTCGTCGCCTGCCTCAAGGTTAACCGTTCCTCTGCGTCCACTTCCGTCCACTCCTCTTGATGACCCCCGCTGCTGCATCGGCCGCACCCACGAACGACCGCGCCTTTTTCGGGCACCCCAGAGGACTCGGCCTGCTCTTCACCACCGAGATGTGGGAGCGGTTCTCGTACTACGGGCTCAGGCCGCTGCTCGTGTTGTTCATGGCGGCGGCGCTCAATGAGGGCGGCTTCGGCTTCGAGCGCACGCAAGCCTCGGCCATCGTCGGCATCTACGCCGCGTCGGTCTATCTCGCATCGCTTCCGGGTGGCTGGATCGCCGATCGATGGCTTGGACTCCGACGCGCCATTCTCACTGGCGCCGTCTTCATCACCGCTGGCCACTTAGCGATCGGTCTCTCCGGTTTCGCTGGTGCATCGCTGGGCAAGATCTTCTTCTTTTTAGGCCTGGTGTTGATCGTCTGCGGGACGGGTTTGCTCAAGCCGAACATCTCCGCCATCGTCGGCGATCTGTATCCCGAAGGCGGCGCGCGGCGTGATGCCGGCTTCTCGATTTTCTACATGGGCATCAACAGTGGCTCGTTCCTGGGCCAACTCGTCACGGGATACCTCGGCGAGAAAGTGGGCTATCACTGGGGCTTCGGTGCCGCCGGCGTTGGCATGGCCTGCGGTCTCCTCTCGTTTTGGATAGGCGCACCGAAGCTGCTCGGAACGCTCGGCCAGGACATCGTCCGCGATCCCGATCCCGTCGTACAGCGTAAGCGTGAAAGCTCGGTGAAGAACGCGACGTTCATTGGACTTGGCATTCTTGCGATGGTGTTCGTCCTCGCGAGCAGCGGCGTCGTCACACTCAACCCGCTGGCCATCGGCAGTGCAATGACCGTGGTGCTGGTGAGCATTGCGGTGGCGTTCTTCGGGTACCTGTTCGCGTTTGGCGGCCTCACGAGCGAAGAGAAGAAGCGATCAGCGGTCATCTTCGTCCTGTTCGTATTCGCGGCAATTTTCTGGGCCGCGTTCGAGCAAGCTCCGACCTCCCTGCAACTGTTCGCGAAAGACTTCACGGAGCGGCGCATGTTCGGCGTCGAGATTCCGGCGACATGGTTTCAGTCCGTGAACTCGGCGTTCATCATCATCTTCTCGCCGATCTTCGCCGCACTCTGGGTCGCGATGGCGCGGCGCGGATTCGAGCTCTCCAGTCCCGCAAAGTTCGCGCTTGGCCTCGCGTTCGCCGGCGGCGGTTTCCTGATCATGATCTTCGCCGCGAACGAGGTCGTTGCCAGCGGCGGCAAGACACTCGTTTCACCGTGGTGGCTCACGATCAGCTATCTCCTGCAGACCTTTGGCGAATTGTGCGTCAGCCCCGTGGGACTCTCGTCGATGACGAAGCTCGCACCGCGCAAATATGTCGGACAGATGATGGGCATCTGGTTCCTTGCGACATCGGTCGGCAACCTCGTCGCGGGTCTCGTGGGCGGCCGAGTGGATCCAACCAAGCTCGATCAGACACCGCTCGTGTTCAGCGGGACCGCAATCGCGTTGTTCGTATCGACCGTTATCCTCATCGTCATGATCGTCCCCATTCGGAAGATGATGGCCGGCGTGAAAGATGAGGGTGCGGTTTAACCGAGTACTGCAGGTAGCGCGTCGCGTTGCGCCGATGTCGTGTGCCGTTCACGTGACAAGTGCTCGCGCCGATGCGCTACGGCCAGCGGAACAGACTCTTCGGCGTGGTGCGTTCGCGCGCGGGCTCCACGTCCCAAGGCTCGCGCCAGAAGAGGCGCGTTAGGTCGTCTGCAATAAACCGCACCTCGAATCGCTTGTCGCGATCGCTGCTGATCGGCATCGCGAGATCCATGCGAAACAGTCGGCGTGATCGCGGCGGCACGGCAGCGAGCACCGAGATGCCGACGGCACCGCGAAACGGCGTGTCCACCGAATACGGCACCGACGGATCACGCCACAGTTTGCCAGCCTCTGCAAACACGGCGAGCCCTGCGTCGGCCACGTTGTAGCGCGTCGGGATGATCAAGCGTTGTTCACCGCGAAAGACGAGTCGCGCCGCGCCCGGGTCGCGCGATCGCGCGTGCGCGTGCAGCCCGCCAAGAAAATCCGCCATCGACAGTTGGGCAGGCACGCCCATGCTGCGAATCGAGCTCCATTCGCCCGACAGCAGCGTCAGTTGCTTTTCGGCCGGATGAAAGTACCAGGCCATTCTGCCGCTCGACACGATGTTGTCCCAGAGTCGCGCGCCCCGATCGTAGCGTGCTTCCGATTGCAGCTGCAGGCCACCGAACGATCTCGGCCCACCGACGCCGGCGTAGATCGTTCCGCCGACAAACCGGTCGCGATCGCGTGCGTTGCCAATCGGCAGCGATTGGCCGAAGATCACTCCGGTTTCCAAGCCGACGCGCACGTCTTGCGCACCGTTCAGCGCATCAAAGCCCTGCACGCGTTGAAAACCGATGCGACGCATCCCGATCAGTCCGTTTAACCGTACAACGTTCTGCGGCCGAAACGCTGCGCGTAACGGCGCGCCGGAATCCGGACGAAAACCGTCATCGGTGATGCGTACCGGAATCGAATCTGCGCGCTCTGTTTCTCGCGTGAGCGTCAGTCCGAACAACTTGAGCCGACCCACCGGGCCAACGCGGATCAACGCGCCTAAGTCGGCAAATTGTCGCGTGACGTTGACCGACGTGTTCTCCTCACGCGGACGCAAGAGATCCGTGTAGTCGCGCGTGCCACCGATTGACGCAATCCAGCCGAATCGCTGCAGGTCGGTGAAATACGGATGCACGATTTCGGCGCGCAGCTCCTGCCCACGCTCGAAGCGAGTACCGGACAATCGAAAAATCTGACGACCACGCGCAAACTGATAGTCCGTCAGTTCGAAGCCGAGGATACTGTGATAGTTGGGCGCGTCATGCCAATCGATGGCAGCGGCAATCCCCGACCCACCGAGGTTGTTGTCGCCGATCCGCAGACCGCGAACGAATGGCTTGCCTGGCGACACATCCGCACCGGCCAGCAAGCTGAATTCGTCGCGGGTTTCGACATCAAGTCGCACGCCGCCCGCTTCGTCATCGTAGACCAGGATGCGCGCGTCGACGAGAAACGGTTGCGCGCGAAGAATGCGCTCCGACTCCGCCCGCCGAATCTGATTGCACGGCTGCCCGACATCGAGCAACAGATAGCGTCGAATAATCTCGTCGCGCGTCGTGCTGTGTACGGCGCGAGCGGCGCGGCGCACGAACTCGAGACGTGCGGGCAACTTGTCGGTGTACGGTGGCTGCGTGATCACCACGATGTTGCTGATGATCTGTCCAGCGCATCCGGTGACGGGCAATCGCCCTTTGCTCGATTGCGGCGCGGGCTTGGGGGCGCTGTCCTGTGCCCCGAGTACACAGCAGGGAAACATCAACGCGCCGAGCACACTCCGCGTACGACCCACGCCCTTCACTTGCCCATGCGTCGCTTCAACGCGGCAAGCCGCTCCTCGGCGTCAGCTTCCTTCTCAGCGCGAGTCCGTCGCGCCGGCGTGGGATTCGACGCACTGTCGCCGTGTCCTCCGTCGTTGGTCACGGCGCCGAGTCCATCGTCGGCCAGAAATGCATCCACCTCACGCGCTGCCGATACATCGGCCGACACGCCGCCAGGTGCGATCCCTGATGCTGCCATTCGAATCTGCGACGACATCTCGTCGAGCTCGCGTTCCGCCAGCGTCAGTTCCTGCTGCTGCACCATCAGCTTTGACTCGAGCACGGCCACGCGGTCCGCGTGCTGCCCAGCGAACTTCGTCGCGATCGCCACCGTCTCCGCGTCGCCGATCTGCGCGGCAAGCCCCTGCCGACGCCGGACCGTTTCGAGCTCGGCGCGCTCGGTCGTCAGCCGCGAGTTCGTCGTCGCGATCCCTTCCCGCAAATCTTGTAACCCCAGCTTGGCGTGGACCATCGCATCGCGCATGGACGACACGACACGGCGCCGCTCTTCGGGAGCCAGCCGGTCAGACAGAGCACGCAGGGAATCGCGGAGTTGATCGAACATGCGGAAAGGCGTCTGCGACAAGAAAGGCCGAGTGTGAGCCTCGGCCAACGGGGGAGCAATAGCAGGACAGGCGGCGCACCGTACGAGTTTTATACCCGACACCGGCAGGCAGGATACGCCCACCGTCGGCGCGTGCGCCAGCCTCTTCGCGCACGCTCAGCGCGTCGCTAGCTCGCGTTGCGCCACTGGTCGTCGTCCTGGACCTGCCGCATCAATCGCTCTGGCGTATGCACGTTTGGGAAAAAGAGCCGATCGCTGACACGATTGAGCGCGACACGGAGCTTCGGAAATTTGTCCGCCGCCGTCGCAAACAGCGGTGTCATACCGTTCTCCGAAGCGAGCCGATGATCCGCCGCGAGCCGGAAGCCGCGCGTCCCCATCGATTCGAAATAGCGCAAATCCGGTCCGCCGCGATGCCAGCGCCGCCGCTCGATCAGGTCCGGGAAGATGCCGCTCATCCACAGGGCGTAGTTGCCCAAATGCGCCCGGGCGAGGAAGCTGCGCTTCGCGTCCGCCCCTTCGATTTCCGCGCCAAGTGACGCCAGCGTGTCGTAGGTTGCATCATCGTGCTCGGCGAGCTTGGTCGCGCGCTGCTTGAGCCCGAAGTGCAGGAGAATCGACGAGACATAGTCCGCCAGCGGTCGATCGCGCTCACCTGACGCCAGCAGGGCGTGGCGCACGATCACATAGCTGAACAGCGCGAGCGAGGCATGCGCACCCTGGCGCGAGTCCAGCAGACCATCGTGCAGCCGCGGATCGTCGAGCAACGGGTCCAACCCCTCGTCGGCTAAGGCGGCCTCCGCCTCCTCGACTGCTCGTCCCGACCCTCTGGCCAGCAGCCGCACCACCAACTGCGCATCCTCCCGGGTAAACCGGGACCGCACGTTCGCGAGAATCATGGAGTCTCCTCCTGAAGGCAATCGTACGCGGCCGTCGGGTGCATAACACACCCGCTGTCGCCCCTACTCTGTTATTATCGGACGCACGACTGTGCGCCAGCCTCTTTTTGTTGACCAATCGCCCGACTACGTGCTTTACCTCGCCATACCCGCTCAGAACGAGGTTGCCACCATCGGCGTGCTGCTTTGGCGGCTACGCACGGTGCTTGCCGAATTTCCTCGTGAATACGAAGTCGTGGTGTATGACGACGCGAGCGACGATGAGACGGCGGACGTAGCCGAGCAGTACGCCCACGCGATGCCGGTGACCGTGCTCCGCGGCGCAAAGCCTGTAGGCTACGCGGGCGCCGTCGACGCGCTCGTGCGCTATGTCGCCGGGCACACGCGCTATCCGCGGCGCGACGCGATGCTGCTGCTCCAGGGCGACTTCACCGATCCGCCAGGAATTGTTCCGGAGTTTGCGCGTCGCTTCGAAGGCGGGGCCGACATCGTCATTGGGGAACGGACCGCCGTCGTCGATGCGCCCAAGGTCGTGACGCGGCTGTTTTCTGCGGCCGGCTGGGCGCTGCGCCCGTTCGTGAAGATCGAGGGCGTACGCGATCTCACGAGCTCGATGCGGCTCGTCCGCATTTCGGTGCTCCGCGACCTGTTACGCGTCGTGGGTGACACACCGGTGTGTGCCGGCGACTCGTGGACCGCCAACGCCGATCTGCTGCTGCATCTCGTGCCGCACGCGCGGCGCGTCGAGTCGGTGCCGATGGAGCCCACCTACGGCGTGCGTATGCGCGAGACGCGTCGCGTGATCGTGCGTGATGCACTCGCGGCGTTGCGCTGGGGATGGGGTGCGCGTGGTCGTCGTGCGGTGCCCTCGACGGTACCCGAATCCGCGACGGATGCGTCCATGCGACCGATGCGTGGCGCGCCGCAGCCCAAGCGTCGCGACGAACCGGAAATGACCGCCGAACGGTTACGCGAACGCAAGAAGGATCGCGATCGTCCGCGTACCGATTCGAGTCTCGAAGACGTGGCCGAACAGGAACGGCGTGATCGTGCGCGCAGCCGCGATCGTCGCCCTGCAATGGATGCAACGGACGCGCGTCCCGCCGACCGGCCGACGACCGCCAGTGCGGCCCCTGAGCGTGTCACCGAATCCGAGGCGCGTCCGCCTCGCGAACCGCGTTTGCCGTCTGAAGAGCGCGGACGGAAACGCGGGGCTCCGGGAGAGGGTCGCAACGAAGCGAAGCCCGAACGCCAGACCGAACCGCGTCGCGAACCGCGTCGGCCACGCGACGCCGACCGCGCGGTCGCTGCTGCCACCGACGATATCCTCGACGACCCGTTCGCGTCACCCAATCGGTCGCAGAGCGCGCGCGCGGCCGCTGTACGCCCTCGAGCCGACTCGCCGTATGCCGACGAACCCGAACCGACG
>JBBQDB010000066.1:0-21300 GCA_038319245.1 Gemmatimonadales bacterium | reverse complement strand
CGGTGGCCGCGACGTCGGCACCACGCTGGCCATCGGCGGCGTGAGCGAACTCACGGGGCTCACGACACTCGGCGTGTTCTGCTGCAGGAGGTCCTGTTGAATCCCCTGCTTCTCTCTCCACCACTGCTCGAGCGCAATACCAACGGCATCCGGCATCGACATGACCTTGTTCGGTCCGAGGCCCACCGCGCGATCCGACGAGATGCCGCGCAGCTGACGATGGATTTCCATGAGCGGAATGCCACTACGCAGTGCGAGCGACACGAGACGACCGATCGCTTCGGCGTCGGCCATCGCACTACCGCCAGCCTTGCCCAGGTTCAGGAACAGCTCGAACGGCTGGCCCTTCTCGTCTTCGGTGATGTTGACGAACATGACGCCGAGCGGTGTGTCCTTGCGGATGGTGGTGCCGCGTAGGACGTCAGGCCGTGAGCGCTTGGCACGACGGGACGCGTTCTCGGCTTCCGCACTGAACAGCGCCTTCTGCGCGCGCTCCAGTTCATTGTGCAACTCGGCGATCGTACCCTGCAGCTCCCCGACTTCGCGCTTGAGCGCCGCTTCTGCCTTGGCATCAGCCGGTGCGCCATCGCGCTTGGCCGCCGCATCGGTCGTCGCGCCGGTGCTCAACACCTGATTGTCGCGCGATCCATCGCGATACACCGTGACGCCTTTGCACTTCGCGTCATACGCCATCTCGTAAATCGCCCGCACATCATCGACCGTCGCGGCCTGACTGAAGTTGGTCGTCTTCGAGATCGCAGAGTCGCAGTGCTGCTGGAACGCCGCCTGCATGCGGATGTGATAGTCGGGCGAAATGTTGTTCGCCGTGTTGAACACGGCCTGCCACTTGGTCGGCACTTCGGCGTGCTTCACCGACCCTGTCGTCGCGATGCGTTCCATCAGTTCGTCGCTATACCATCCTTCGCGCTTGGCGATGGCGACAAAATCTTCGTTGACGTCGGGCATGCGCACGCCGGCCTGATTGCGCATGAACGCGACAGCGAACAACGGCTCCAAGCCGCTCGAACAACCGGCAATGATGGAGATCGTGCCGGTCGGTGCGACGGTGGTGACGTTGCAATTGCGCAGCAGCTGCATCGAACGAATGCGCTCACCATGCTCGTCACGCGCACACGTCGCATCGGGGCCGAAGATGGACTGTGCCCATTCGGGGAACGGGCCACGCTCGCCAGCCAGGCGCTCGCTCTCGCGCTTCCCTTCAAAGTCGACGAACGCCATCACCTTACGGCCCATCTCGACGCCTTCGGGGCTGTCGTACGGGATGCCCATGCGCACGAGCATATCGGCAAAGCCCATCACGCCCAATCCGATGCGACGAATGCGCTTGGAGAGCGCGTCGATCTCTGGCAACGGATACTTGTTGACGTCGATGATGTTGTCGAGAAAATGCGTGCTGATCGCGATATCGCGCTTGAACGCATCCCAGTCCATCACGCCGTTGACGACGTAATAACCGCAGTTGATCGAACCCAGATTGCACACGTCGTACGGCAACAACGGCTGCTCGCCACACGGGTTCGTGGCCTCGTACGCGCCGAGATGCGGCACCGGGTTGTAGCGGTTCGCTTCGTCAATGAAAAACACACCCGGCTCGCCCGTCCGCCACGCGCCGAGGATCATCTTATCCCACACGTCACGTGCCTTGAGCTGCCCCGTGACTTCCTTGCTGACCGGATCGATCAGATCGTAGCTCGCGTCCGCCTTGAGCGCGGTCATGAACTTCGTCGTGATGCCGACCGAAATGTTGAAGTTCGTGATCTGGGTCAAATCTTCCTTGCACGCGATGAACTCCAGCACGTCCGGGTGATCCACCCGCAGAATGCCCATGTTCGCGCCACGACGCGTGCCACCCTGCTTCACCGCATCCGTGCTCGCGTCATACAGCTTCATGAATGAGATGGGCCCCGAGGCCACGCCCGTCGTCGATCGCACCATCGACCCCTTGCCGCGCAGCCGCGAAAAGGAGAAGCCCGTGCCACCGCCCGACTGATGAATCAGCGCCATGCTGCGCAGCGTGTCATAGATGCCCGCCTGCCCGTTCGACAGCGCATCCTCGACCGGCAGCACGAAGCACGCCGACAGCTGCCCAAGCGGTCGACCCGCGTTCATCAACGTCGGCGAGTTAGGCTCAAACCGACGCTGCGTCATCAAAAAGTAGAACTCCTCCGCCAACGCCTGCACCGCACCGTCGCTCGCCCCGTACCGCCGATCTGCCTCCGCGACCACCGTCGCCACACGCCAGAACATGTCCTCCGGATGCTCCACCGGCTTCCCCGACTTGTCCTTGACCAGATAGCGCTTTTCGAGAACCGTCCGCGCATTGGCAGACAACGTGACTGGTCCTTCCGGGGGCGTGACAGCAAATGGCATTCGTGGAGCTCCGGCGTAGTTGCGGGGGGCAGGCTGGCGGGCGAGGTCAGCAGCGCATTCGAAACGTCGCGAACCCTGATCGGCGGGTCCGGCGGGACGCGTAGGTTACCGCGTTCGTGAAGCCGCGCAAGTCTCGTGGTAAACCGTTGTCAGACCACGCGTTGTGCGAGTCATATCACGGAAGTGCGAACCCGTCCGCGTTATCCACCGGGTTCCGCCGTCACGCACCTGACACACAAACGTGATCGACGCGCACTGACCCTTCCCGATCCAATTCCCACCAAACGCCACCGCCATATTGATTGAAACTCTTACACGGCAACGATTTACGTTGTTCCGGAAAACGCGCACCCAGTCAGTATCGACGCACTGATCCGACATGACGGCAGCGACGCAGCACCATGGCGTCGTGACTGTCACGAAGTGCGCTTGCTTGGATTCACATCCTGAACGCAAACTTGCTCGCAAACACGCGGAAATCGCCCGTTTCAGACAAAACTGCCCCGAAAACGAGCCTAATAATACGAACCGAGGCTGATATACACCGCCCCGCGCCGACTCACGCCGACCGGCGTCACAAATGGGACACCCGCCCCAAAACGGACGCGATACGGAATGTCGTACTGCACGGCCGCATCCAGCACGAGCTCGACCCCAGTCGACGCCATCCAACCGTCGCGCGTCCCCGGCCGCTCGCACAACCCAAGGCTCGCCTCCTGCGCGGCGAACGGCGCGGGACACCAGGCCCGACCAGCATCGCTGAACAACGTCAGCGATACGCGATCGAAAAACAGCGCGACGGGCGACGGAGCTTTTCGAAACATGGTCAACGGCAGTCTGTACTCGGCGCTCGCGCTCAGTGCGCGGAGACCACGCTGAACCCCGGACGCCACGCCTCGCACTGGAAATGCACGCGCCGGATCGCCCACCGACACCCCCGGCAGGAGCGACGAAGCCACTCCGCTCACCCCGCCGACATCGAACGCGGTCGCTGTGCGCGTGTCGGTCCACCCCGCCGACGTCCGCAAGGACAACACATGCCGCGAGAACCCCGGCAGGTCGAGCGGCACATAGACTCGACCGGTCAGCACACTGCGCCACGAGCCATTCGACGGTACATCTTCTCGCCATCGATAGGACGTGGTGTTGGACAGCGTCACGCCTTCTTCGTAGGCGATGGCGGTCGCACTCCGGCGCAGCGTTGAGAACGAGCCTCCCACAAAGAGCTCGGGATACCGAGTGCCGCGACGCAGCAACGCCGACGGTGCGCCGAGCAACGAATCGGCGGTGGCCGAGAAATCGCGCAGCTCGTATCGCGCGCCGATCGTGCCCGCCCACGCGGTGCGAATACGCGGACGCGAAAACGTTGCGGATGCTGTCACAAAGCGCCGACGACGCCCAATGGTGCCGAGCACGGTCTGGCGCGCGTCCGTCACGCCAAAGGTGGCGTCCCAGGCCTGCGACGCAGACAGGTTGAGCACCGGCACACCGAACCCAGCGTACTGGTAGCCTAACGCGCCGTCCCATTCGTGCAACGCCGGGTTAACCTCGACATCGGCCGCCCACGCGTGCCGGCCGAGGATATCCGCGCCGCTGCTCGCGATACCGAATGTCGCGTGGTCGAGACGGCCTTGGCCGACGATCGGCAACCAGTACGACGGACGCAGTTGCGGCAACGCCTGAAATTCGTGCGACGCAGCCGACTGTGGTACCACCACATCGTTGCTCGACGCGTCGCGCGGTGGCAGGTCGCGCCGCTCCGCGATGTTGAGACCCTCGACCAGCGGACCCGTGGTATCGAACGGCGCCACCGCCACATGATAACCATCCACTGCATAGAGTAGCGCCACGATTCGCGACCCATCGGGGGATACGCTCGGCTCGTACGCACCCGTACGAAAGCGCGCGGCCACCCGCACATCACTCTGCGACGTACGCCAGTGCAGTGTATCCGGCCACGCATTCGGCGCGGCCAAGCGCGCAGTTTCGATTTGCATGCGCCGACTACGATCGCTGGCCCATACCAACCGCTGACCATCTGGCGTGAACGACGGACTCGCAAAGACCGATGCGCCGCCCGTGACGATCTCCTGCAGCGCTCCCATGGTATCGAGCACGACCACGCGCTGCTCTCCCGTCGGCAAAAACTGAATGGCCGCCAGCCGATCGCCCTGCCGAGACCAGCGCGGCTCGGCCCAGGTACTCGCGGTCGGGAGCAGTGCGAACGGGGTGACCACGCCGGCGGCGGATACGCGCACCAGTCGCGTGGATTCCGCATGCAACTGCACGGCGACGATGGCGCCGTCGCCGCGCACATCCGGTTCGGACAAGCGCGCATTCGTGGTGAGTCGTCGCTCGTGCGTGCCTCGACCCATATACAAGTCGGAGTAGACGCGATACGGATCGGGCAGTTCGACCTGCGCGAATACCATCGAGTCGCCACCGGCCGGCACGTTCGCGGCCAATGAGTTGCGACGCGCTATGCGACTCGGCGCTATGCGACTCGGCGCAAGGCGCCTCGGCGTTATGGGATGCGACGCAGTGCGTACCGGCACCGGCTCGCCGCTGCTCGCATCAGCGACATACACGCCCGCTACGTCGCGTCCATTGCTCGCCGCCCAGATCACGCTGTCGCTCCCAAGCCAGCGCGGTGCTTCGGCATACCAACCACGCTGCGACAGCAGTCGCCACACACCGTTTGACGCGCTGTCCTTGGCGACCGCAGCTTGCCGCTGCAGCGACGTGGTGACATCGGTGAGCATCGATGAAAAGGATTGGCCGAAGCCAATGGTCGCCGCGCGATTGAGCAGGAACGGAATCGGATACGACGCCGTCGCATCGACAAATCGCCGCATGCCCGAATCGCCGCCGACCCGGCGCGCTTGCGTCATCAACAGCGCACCATACGCGTAGGCCGTCCCGCCGCGCGGGAATCGCGAGGTCGCCGCGCTCCACTGCGAGATGGGCGGAATCAGATCGGCCACCGCCGCCGCACGCCCCGCAGCCTGCGATTCCGCGGCATACACGCGGCCCATGCCAGTGAACTTGGACTCGTACTGAATCGCCAGCCCTTCCTTGACCCAACTTGGAGTCAGCGCATTTGGAAACAGCGCCGGGTTGCGGCCAAAAATTGCACGCCCTAACGCCCAAATGCCGCGTGCACGGTCCAGGTGAAAAATGTGCGTGAGCTCGTGCGTAATGACGAGCTGCATCCAGTCCGCATACGCCCGCAACTCGATCGCCTCGACTGGCGGCACGGCGTACACGACAATGCGATTGGTCGGAAAGATCTGCGCGAAGCCGTTGCTGAAGTCGACGTTGTCGGCGAGCAATAGATCGATCGTGCCCGCCGGTGGTGCGAACTCGCGCGCGAGCTGCGTGTAGGCGCGTTCCGCGAGGCCGGCGGCACGACGCGCCATAGCTTCGGCCATCGCGCCGGAGTCCGCGCGAAAATGCACGCGAAAGTGCGCCGTGGGGATCGTGCGTACCGCCCCGCGCGGATCCACTTGCGCGCTTGCCACGCGTGACACCGATACCATGAAGCAGACCAGCAGCATCAACGCACGGCGAAGTGTCATAGTCGTGGCATCACTGGCGATGTATCAGCTGCGTCGCGAGAGCCGAATCGTCCACCCCGCGCCGTCACTGCTGCGAGAGTTCGCGAAAGTAGGCTTCCAATCCAGCCACGATCGCTTCGGCGTATCGACGCTGAAACGCAGGATCACGCATCGCCGCCTCCTGCTCCGGGAGCATCACGAACAGCCCTTCCGTCAGTACCGCCGGATACCACGACGGCCGAGCCACGGCAAGATTCTGATAGTGCACACCAAGATCGCGCAGACCAAAGCGCGCCACGAGCTCCTTCTCGACGAGACGCGCGAGGAGCTCGCTGGTCTGGTGATAGAACAGCGTGCTCGTGCCGTTGGCCGTGAACGGATTCACGCCGTCCGGAAGTGCGTTGAGATGAATCGACACGAACGCATGCGCCTCGGCGCGACGCGACGTCACACCGCGCTCGGTCAGACCCACGGGTGCGAGTGTGGTGCGCGTGAGGACAGGCTTTGCGCCCTTCTCGCGCAGCAAGTCTGCGACGAGTTTCCCGACGGGCAGCACCGCATCCCCTTCGTAAAGTCCGGTTGGTCCAGTTGCGCCGGCTGGCGGATGCCCCGGGTCCACGGCAATGGTCAGTCCCTCGAGCGGACGCGCTGGATCGATGAACGGAATGCGCCGCACGCGTAGCACGAATGCGCGACGTGCCTCATCCCACAACGACAACCACCCGTACGCGGGTCGCGACAACGAGAGCGTGACACGCACACGATCGCTCGCGACCTGATCCCAACTGATGCGGCGAATCAAAGTATCGTTACCGATGATCGGTGAAATTTCCGGATTTGCCTGTACGCCGTACAACGTGAGCACGATTGTCTTGCCATCGGGTTCGACGAGGAACGCGGGTCGCTCGCCGAGCGGAATATTGAGATCGACCCACTCGGCGGCAGGCGTCACCCGCAGGCCGCCGGTCACGCGCCTCGGCATCGCGCTCCCCTCGGGCAGTGGCACGACGTCCTCGTCAGCCACCCAAACATTGAGCGTCGGATCGAGCTGAATACGCGTCGAGCCATTCTGCTTGCCCGTGATTTCCACCACCGTGCCCGACAACAGCAGCCACTTATACGTGCCATCTGGTACCGTGCGGGCATTCACCACACGATCGGTGTCGCTGCCAATCATCGACGTGCTACGCAAGACCCCGAGTATTCGCGTTGAAGGATCGGCAAGCTGTATCAACGGAAGATTGAAGCGTACCGTATCGGGGCCGCGTACGGCCAAGAGACGCGCGCCAGCGGCGAGCTTTCGTGCCGGTTCGTCGGTCGCAAAGGTGATCCCCGCGTCGTCGGTCGCGGACGAACCATTGGCGGCGGGTATTGACGCGATCGGATCGGCTTTGCCCCCGGCGGCCTGTAGCGACGCCGCCTGAATTCGTGACAGCGGCACGAGTGGTCTGCGTGTACCACTGCTGTCCATCAACCACAGCGACGCGTTCGACGGCGCGCGCACGCTCACGCGAACGAGTTCGTCCGGACGGAGCCGCGTTCTCGCATTGGGTAACATCGACGCGCTGTCGACCACCAGCTTACCCGTGGAAAGCAGCGGCGCCCGCATGGCGTACCGCACGCGCAGCGTCTTGCGCACGGTATCGGCGCCGCGAGTCACCACGAAATCGTAGCGCGGAGCGGTGACCGGCGGATTGACCACCCACGCGAGGAACGCACCGTTTGCCGCGACCGGCACGACGACGCCGTTGATGGTCAGCGCGACGTCACCAGACCCTATGCTGCCGAGGATGAAATTCGAGTCCCGCGTGGCGAGCAGTTGGTTGTCGTTGGGATAGCGCACCCGAAGATCGATCGCGGCGCCCTGCACCGCGGGCACCGGCGGTAATCCGGCGACGATGGCTGTGGCTCTACCGGACGGGCGGCGTGCATTCGCACCGACAGGCGCTCGGCTTGCCGTGGTCGACGGAGACGGTACCGGTGCTCCTGGGGGCGACGCACCGGCACACGCCACGACCAACGCGCCGACCAGCGCACCCAGGAGGCCAGTCGCGTATGCGCGGACACGCACAACCGACCAGGCACGCCGGTCGCTCGCCTGACGCGTGGCCGGCGTCAGAAGCCGCCCAGTCGCGCCAAAAATGTCGCAGGTACCGCTCGCGCCGTTGGTGCTCGGAGCGTCAATTGATCGAGTCGCGACGGGTCTCGTGACGTACTGGCAGGCTGTTCGCATGAGACGCAAGCTGGACGTCGTCCAGAGCACAGTCCAGCGTCCGATTTGACCGAGGCGCGAAGGGTGGTCCATCTTTACAGCTCAGTCGCCCTGCACGGCCGAGGTAGGGAGGCAAATCGACGTTGCAACAAAACCTGCGGCGTTCCCGTCCGTAGGGAGAAGATCACTGTCCTCCGTTCGCACCGGCCCGACACATGACGCTGTGACCGTTCCCGACTCTTCCTTCCGTAATCCGTCCGCCGACTCCGGCGCGCGCGTCCTCGTTCAGGTCTACGCACTGACTGACGTGGGCAAGACGCGTGAGCACAACGAGGACACGTTCCTCGTTGCCGATCTCGAAGGCGCGTCGCAGCTCGACTTTGCTACCGGCGCGTTGCTGAAGACCCCCGGCGCGCACGGTCTCCTGTTCTTGGTCGCGGACGGCATGGGCGGCGCCGCGTCTGGTGAGATCGCAAGCGGTATGGCCGGTCAGGTGGTGCTCAATTGCCTGACCTCGGCGTGGAGCGCGGACGGAGCCCTCAGCGAGGATGCGTTCGCCGCTGCGCTGCGCGATGCCACGGAGACCGCCAACAGTCGCATTCACCAGTTCTCGCGCGAGAACCCGGAGCATCGGGGGATGGGCACGACAGCAACGCTGGCTGGGCTTTTTGGCGACAAGCTCTTTCTGGCGCAGGTCGGAGACAGTCGTGCGTATCTCGTGCGCGGTGGTCAGGCCAAACAGCTCACCAAAGATCAGTCGCTGATGCAGCGCTTGGTCGAAGCCGGCGAACTCACGCAAGAAGAAGCCGACGTGAGCGAACGCCGGAACATCATCCTGCAAGCGCTCGGCCCAGACGCGCATGTGACCGTGGATCTGACGCACCAGCAGCTCCGTCGCGGCGACGTTTTGTTGCTCTGCAGCGACGGGCTCTCAGGACTGGTGCGCGCTGACGAGATCGCTCAGTTGGCCAGTCATGCTGATTCCGTCGAGACGCTCTGTCACGCGTTGGTCGATCGCGCGAACGAACGTGGAGGACCAGACAACATCACCGTCATCGCCGCGCGCTTCGATGGACCAGCGCTCGCGCCGCTAACGGTCGGCGACGAGTATGGCTACGCGAACTTTGCGCTGCGTGAGGAGATCGACCCGTCGGCGGAAACAATCGAAGCCCGCGTGCCGCACTCGCCGTTCCGGAGCGACCCGACGCCGCGATTCGGTACGCCGCTGCCGTCTGCTGCCGCGCTTGAGGAGGAATTCGCACGTGCGCGAGCGGCCGAAGAAGCTGCAGCGATGGGCGCTCCAGATGACGTCGTGGAAGAACGCCGTCGCCGCGTCCAACCGATCTTCCTGTTCCTACTGATCCTCGGTGGCGTCGCACTGCTGTGGATGCTCTACAAGCTGCTCTTCACGGCGGCGCCAGCGCGCTGATTGCGCGCGCGACACCTCGCGCGATCGTCCCGACTCCTAGCTCGCTAGCCTCGTCGCGAACGCAGCAACGCGCGCGCAGCCGCTTGTTGCATGACCCGGTCGCCGCTCCAAGCGAGAATCGTTGGCACTTCGAGCCCGAGCTGCGTCACAAAGCGCGGATCGCCGAGTCCGACGATGACCACTCCGCGCTGCAGCACCGCCGCCTGTTCGACGAGAGTTTTCACCGCCGTGATGGTGGCAGGCAGCAGGGTCGTTCTTGCTTTGCGTGGCAGATAGTCCGAGAACACCGCGATGACGAGTGGGCCACCGCTGGCGACCGTCGGCACCAGGGTCGAACGTGCGTCATGGCCACCGACGCGCAACGCCTCGACGAGGACGCTGGTGGCGTTCCCTGGGACGCTACCGCTTCCGGGCACGTCGAGATCGTCATTCACCACAACAACCTCAGTCACCGACCCCATCGCCGGCACCGGGCCGTGCATGATGTTGAGCACGCGATCGGCGAGGAGGGCGCCCCATGCCGTGTCGGCGCCGCTTGGTCGGCGCCAGTCGTTGGGCGGCGAGGCCCACTGCGCCCATTTGAGCCGACGTCGCACCGACTGCTTGATGCGTTCCGGTTCGAGCGTACCGTCATCGAGCGCTCGCTCGAGCGCATCGAGCGTCGGCACCAGTGCGCCCGGATCGAGCAACACATCACAGCCGGCACGAATGGCGAGCACCGCCGCCTGCGCAGAATCGCGGTTCGTCATCACCGCTTTCATCGTCAACGCGTCGGAGACGATGAGGTTGTCGTACTTGAGTTGCTGCCGCAGCAACCACTGCAGCATCTCGCGAGAATGCGTCGCCGGCATTTGGCTCGAGTCGAGCGACGGGAACGCGACGTGCGACGTCATGATGCTCGCGACGCCAGCTGAGATCGCGGCGCGGAACGGCTGCAGGTCCACTTCCTTGAGCTGGTCGGCTGGCGTGTACACGACCGGCATGGCGAGGCTGGGGTCTTCGACCGCGCGTCCCGACCCAGGAAAGCGTTTCGCACACGCGAGCACACCCTCGGCCTGACACGCCTCCACCCACGCGGACACCAGCGGCGCCACGCGACGCGCTTCGCTCCCCATTGCGCGCGTGCCGAGCACCGGATTCTCCGACACGATGTCCAAGTCGCACACCGGGGCGAGATTCCAATTCACGCCCATTGTGCGCGCTTCGCGAGCCGTGAGACGCGCAGCTCGGCGGAGCGACTCGAGATCGCCGGTCGCCGTGATTGCGGCCAGCGGCGGAAGCCCGGTCGCGCCGGCGAACTGCTGCCCGGCGCCACGTTCGAGCTCAGCGGCGATCAACAAAGGATGCCGCGACTTGAGCTGCAGCTCTTTCGCCAACGACCGCACCGTGTCCTGTTCACCGCCCACGAGCTGGAAGCCGCCCACGCCCAGCGCCAGCGCCTCGTCGATGAGCGGGCGCGCCATACTGAAGCCGTGGCCAGGCTGCCACTGCAGGATCGGGATCAGCAGCTGCGCGAGGTCGCGCCGTGTCTGCTCACTCATCGGAACTCCAGGAACGCGCAAAATGACATGATCGAAAGATATGCGGCGTGCGACGACCAATCAGTGCGGCCTGACGCCTTGTGCGCCTCGGGATCGCGCTCGAGCAGTCCGCCAGCATGGCGCGATGCTCAAGCGGGAAAGTACGCGCCCAACCGCCGCGGTCCGCGAGCCCCGGTCGCACTCGGCAAATTCCCCGAACGGCCAGTCAGATGCAGGTAGCCGAGCAGCGCGAAGGCAACGGCCTCCTTCGCCTCGCCGTCAAAGAAGAGCGCATCGAAGGGCCGGACAGTGATTGGACGCTCGCGCGGCACACGGAACGCATCAGTATGCGCACCGTCTGACGCGCTGCCGGCGAGCGCTGCACTCAGCGCCCGCATCAAAGTCGGATTTTTTGCACCGCCACCTGAGACGAGCAATTCGCGCACGGGCTCCGTCATGAAACGCGCACACTGATCGGCGATTGATGCCGCGGTCAGCGCAGTAGCCGTCGCAATAACGTCTTCATCGGTGGCGCCAACGTCGCGGCACGAGCGGATGAAGCCATCGACGTACTCGCGCGTGAACAGCTCACGACCCGTACTCTTGGGTGGAACGAGCGCAAAAAACGGATGACGCAGCGCGGTGGCAACGACTTGCGCGTGAACGACTCCAGCCGCCGCGAGCGCGCCGTCAATATCAAACGACATCGTTGGTCGCAACGCACGCGTGACAGAGTCGATGATCACGCACCCCGGTCCGGTGTCGAATGCGCGCACACGCTCGAGTCCTCCAGCGCTGTGCGTGGTGGCCGGTGGCACGATGCAGATGTTGCCGATTCCACCGAGGTTTTGCAGGGCACGCCATTCAGATTGATGCGCAAACAGCAGTGCGTCCGCCATCGGAACAAGCGGCGCACCCTGACCACCGGCTGCAACGTCGCGCGATCGAAAGTCCGCCACGACCGCGCAGTGCGTCCGCTCCGCGATGCGCGACGCGTCGCCAATCTGCCACGTGCTGTGTCCTGCTTCGTGCCAGAGCGTTTGCCCGTGCGAGGCGACCGCCGCCACCTGGTGCGACGACACACCGGCATCCTGCATGGCCGCGAGCGCTGCATCGGCGAGCCAATCACCCAGATCGGCGTTGAGACGGCAGTACTCCTGCGCGCTTGCCTGACGCATCGCCGCTTCGAGTCGCTCACGCGCGATCCGGTCGTATGCGCGATGCGTGAAGCCCAGCAACGTGGCCTGCGGTCGGCCATCCGCATCGTCGCGCAGGTGCACCACTGCGGCCGAGATCCCGTCGAGCGACGTACCCGACATGAGTCCGACGACGATGACACCGTCGCGCAGCGCTGTCACGTCCAACTACGAGCGCAGGTCACGGCACCACAGCTCATCGCCGGCTCACGTATGCATCAGGTTGCACTCATACTCGGCGGCGGTGCGTCGATCGCCCTACGGATCACGCCCCCGGCGAGGTCGAGTTGCGTACGCGCGTCGTCGGCGTTCATTCCACGCACCTGCATGACGATCGCGAGTTTCACTGAGCCGTCAGCACGCGCGAGCAGTGCACGTGCATCGTCTTTCGACAATGCACAGACGGATTCGAGAATACGTTCGGCGCGATCGGCGAGCTTCACGTTGGTGGCACGCAAATCCACCATCAAGTTCCCGAAGCTCTTGCCGATGCGAATCATCGCGCCCGTGGTGATCATGTTGCACACCAGCTTTGTTGCCGTGCCGGCCTTGAGACGCGTGCTGCCGGTGAGCGCTTCGGGGCCGACGATGGGCAGAATGCAGATGTCGGCGACTTCGCGCATGGCCTGTGGTGGCTCGCTGCACGCGATCAGTGCCGTCACCGCGCCAAGTGTGCGGGCGCGGGCCAGCGCACCGCGCACGAACGGCGTCGTTCCCGATGCAGCAATCCCAACCACGACATCGCCGAATTCCACCGCGTTCGCATCGATCACGCGCGCCGCTTCGATTGGATCGTCTTCGGCGCCTTCGATCGGATTTCGGAGTGCATGATCGCCGCCCGCGATGATACCGACGACCATGCGTGGATCGGTACCGAATGTCGGCGGACACTCGCTCGCGTCGAGCACTCCGAGTCGTCCTGACGTCCCCGCACCGACATACAGCAAACGATGGCCGGCGCGAAAGGCCAGCTCCACTTCGTGAATCAGCGCGGCGATCGGTTCGCGCTGTGTCGCGACCGCCTGAGCGACACCCTGATCTTCCGCGTTGATCATGTCGACGATCGCCAGTGGCGTCGCGAGGTCGATATCGACCGTGCGCGGATTGCGACGTTCGGTGACGCGAGGATCGAGTGTCGGAGCGGACACGTGTGCAGTGAAGAGGAGAACCGGCGCGCCGCGTTGGCTATCGCCACATACTGACCGCGGCTAACTTACCGGACGCAATGAGCGAACCGCAAGCCAGATCAACACTTGGCACCTGTTGGCGCACGTCACGTGCCCTCCTGCCGTCCGTCCTCCGCAAATCCGTTGCGTTGGCGACTCCCGCGTCCGCGTTGCTGGCGATCGCCACACTCGCCGTCGCGACCATATCGGCACCGCTGTCCGCGCAGATTCGCGGTGGACATGCTCCGTCGGCGTCCGCACCGTCCACATGGTGGCTCTCTGGCGGCGCCGGCGCGTCGGTCATCACCGACGTGAGCGACGGCGCAACGCAGAGTACATGGCGCTTCGGCTCCGATCCGCGGTGGACAGCGCGCGGTTCGATTGAAAAGGCCTTGGACGACTTCACCACTCTCGGTGTCTCGGCGTCGTACGGCAAGATCGACGTCACCATCGCGCCGTTTCTCGTTACTGTGCCTACGCCGACAACGACGACCACGGTTGGCAGTACGCCGTTGCCCGCATCGTGCGCCGCTGGGTGCGCGGCGCAAACGCAACTGTGGACGTTGATGGGACAATTTCGCTCCGGCGGCGGCAGTGGGTTTCACACACTCTTCGAAGCCAGCGGCGGCGTGACGGGCTTTCGCAACATGCGCACGAAGGATTCGATCTCCGTCGCGATCGGTAAACCGTCCGGCGCCATCGACCTCACCGGCACGCTTGGCGCGGGCTTCGGCTATCCGATCACACAAGGCATGGTGATCGCGCTCGTCCAGGATTTCGGCATTGGCTTTCACGCAAAGGCGGATCTGCCAAGTGGTGTCGGACGAACCTGGCGCGTACGCACGACACGCGCGTCGCTCCGATTTCGTTTCTGATCTCCGCATCGTTTAACGTTGCTTTTCATCACTTGATCATGGCAAACCCTACGCTCCTCCGCCGCGCCTCGATTGGTGCGTCGCTTCTGTGTGTCTCCGCGTGCTCGCACTCGTCGACATCCAACAGCGCGACAGCTACTGCGCCAGGTGACGCGGCGATTCCGACGCGCGTGGCACCAAGCTTCCCCGCCGGCTGGCACTTACCGGCTGGTGCGAAAGCAACGTTCGCGTCGAATGCGATGGCCGTCAGCAACAGCCCCGAGGCCAGCGCCGCCGCTGCATCGATTCTCAAGGCAGGCGGCAATGCGGTGGACGCCGCTGTTGCGTTGGGCTTTGCGCTGTCGGTGGCGTGGCCCGAAGCCGGCAACATCGGCGGCGGCGGCTACATGGTCATTCACATGGCCGACGGACGCGAGGCTGCGATCGACTATCGTGAGATTGCACCACTCGCCGCGACGCGAAACATGTATCTCGATACCAACGGGAAGCTGACCGACAAAAGCATTGTTGGTCATCTCGCGTCCGGCGTGCCTGGCGCGGTTTCGGGGTTGAGCGCGGCGCTCGCCAAGTATGGCACGATGTCATTGTCGCAGGTGATGCAGCCGGCGATTGCGCTGGCGCGCGACGGGTTTGTGATCGATACGGCACTCGCCGGTTCGATTGCGCGCGCGAAGAGTTATGTCACGAAGCAGAGCGCAGGCACCCCGTACTATCCGAATGGGCAACCGCTGACAGCCGGTGCGCGGCTCGTGCAACCCGATCTCGCACGCACCCTGCAAGCGATCGCGTCGCAAGGCGCGAATGCGTTTTACGAAGGATGGATCGCCGACTCGCTCGTCGCCGAACAACAGCGGGGCGGCGGCATCATTACGCGGGCCGACCTCAAAGGCTATGTGCCCGCGATGCGCACCCCGATCAAGACGACGTTTCGCGGCTACGCCTTGGTATCGATGCCGCCGTCATCGTCGGGCGGCGTGACCAGCGCTGAAGCGCTCAACATCCTCGAGCAATACCCGACGCTTCCGCCGTACGGCAGCGCGATGTGGTTTCATCTCGTCGGCAGTGCATATCAGCGTGCATTCGTTGATCGCAACGAGAAGATCGGCGATCCGGCGTTTGTGAAGGTTCCGCTCGAACAGTTGACGAGTAAGGCATACGCGAAGGCGTTGCGTGCGACGATCAACGACGCGCGCGCGACCACCACCAAGGCACTCGCGCCGATGATGGAGCAAGCCGCCCGCGAGCCGACGCACACCACGCACTACTCGGTCGTGGATAAGGCCGGCAACGCGGTCGCCAACACCACCACGCTCAACAACTCGTGGGGCTCCGGGGTGTGGGTGCGCGGCGCGGGCTTCATGCTCAACGATGAGATGGACGACTTTGCGGCGCAGCCTGGCAAGCCGAATATGTTCGGCCTCGTGCAAGGTGAGCAGAACGCGATTCAGCCGGGCAAGCGCATGTTGAGCGCGATGTCGCCGACAATCGTGCTCGATCGCAACGGAGCGGTATTGCTCGTCGTTGGCGCCGCAGGTGGCCCAACGATCATTACCGGCACGAGCCAGGTCATTCTGAACGTGCTCGAGAACCGCATGACGTTGATGGATGCCATGCGCGCTCCGCGTATTCATCATCAGGCGCTGCCCGATTCGTTGTCCTTCGAAGACGGCGGCATTCGTGGGCCGGTGCTCGACTCACTCCGTGCGATGGGCTACGGCATGAAGTCACAACGCGCGCTGGTGAACGTCAACGCAATTATGCGGGTGCATGGCGGTTGGGAAGGCGTACCCGAGCCGCGTCGCAGTGGCGGTGCCGTCGGATACTGAACAACGTGATCGCATGATGCACAAAGCGCGCTGCCGGCAGGATGCGGCAGCGCGCTTCGTATGTGCTTCGTGTTTTGCTCTTGTGCTCGCGGCGGTTGCTTGAGTTACACACTTACCACGCTGCCTCACTCACCCGCTTTACATGCTTGAGGAACGAATCGTCGCGGGCGCGTCCAACCGCACAGTCACGCCGGCGCCATTGCCGAGACACGTGTCGTAGTCGGCTGTCGCCGCCGCGGCCGCGGTGCCTGCGGCCGCACCCGCGGCTGCACCGATCACCGTCCCCTTGGTGTTCTTGCCGATGATTTGGCCGATAATACCACCTAAGATCGCGCCGCCAGCCACTTTCTTCACGTCGGTCGTCGTGGATGCGCTCCGCACTCGGTTCGTCGACGCGGATTGCACGGTCGACTCCAGTGGATACGAGCGTCCGCCGTACTGCACCGCCAGCAACCGCACGATCAACACAGTGCTGTCGTTACCGTTGGCAGCGGTGCGCGAACGTACCACTTCGAAGGTGCCGGTCGCGCCAGCGGGAATGGACATGCCGTTAGATGCGCCAACCGATTGGGTTAGGTCAGCCATGAACTTGTCACCCGCATGGCTGGTGTTGCTGCACACCTTCTGATTCGAAGCGAACGAAAGCGACGTACCTGCCGCAAGCACACCCGTAGCGGGCGCTGCCGGAGTAGGCGCCGCTGCCGGAACCGGCGTTGGCGTCGGCGTTGGCGTTGCCGTCGGCTGCGGCTGCGGAGCCGGCTTCGGCTTGGGCTTGGGCGTCGGACGACGCGCGGGCGCTGGCGGCGGCACAGGCACCGGCGTCGTCGCAGGCTCAGGGACGTCCTGCAACTTCGGCTTAGCGCTCGAGTCGGCCGCCGCGAGAGCAAGATCACGACTGAGCGCCGGATCGGACTTGAGCGCCGACGCATCGGACGGCGTGGCGGATTGTTTGTCGCCGCACGCCGACAGCGAGGCGCTCATGAGGAGCGCGGCGCCAACCAGGGTGAGCGTCGTGGACAGCGTGGTACGTCGCGTACGGATATATTCGGACATTGATGCGTCTCCTGATCGTGATTTCTAGATGAAAGTGAACTCGCGCCGCGCACTCCAGCGCCTGCTTCCTTACTACCACCCGTACCGCACACAAGTTGCGGTTGGGCTGACTTCAGTCATCGTCGCCGCTGCCCTCGCGAGTGTCATCCCTTCGCTCCTGCAGCGTGGCATCGACAGTATGCGTGCTGGCAGCAACAGTTCGACCACGATTCGGCTCGCTGCCGTGATGCTTGTCACCGCAGTCGTTAGCGGTTGCATGCGCTTCATCATGCGTCAGCTCCTCAACGGAGTTAGTCGCAAGATTGAGACCGACTTACGGCGGGACCTCTTCGCGCGACTCCTCGCGCTCGATGCGAGCTGGTATGTGCGTTGGCGAACCGGCGATCTCATGGCACGCCTGACGAACGATCTCAACGCAGTCCGGATGGCCTCGGGACCGGCGATCATGTACCTCGTCAACACCATCGCTGGCGGACTTTTCGCCCTCCTGATGATGTTGCGCATCAATCCGTTGCTGACCGGCGTGGCGTTGTTGCCCATGATCGGACTGCCAGTACTGATGATTCGCCTCGGCCGCCGCGTCCACGAACGGTTCGAAGCCGTGCAATCGCAATTCAGTCAGCTGTCCACGCGCGCGCAGGAAAACCTCGCAGGCGTTCGCGTGGTACGCGCCTATCGGCAAGAAGCGTCGGAATCTGCGCGCTTCGACGCACTCGGCGAGCGCTATCTCGATGCCAACATGCGCCTTGCGAAGCTCAACGGCATCATGAATCCGGGCTTTGCACTCTTGGCCGGACTCGGCACCGCCGTCACAATCGGCGTCGGCGGCACCCTGCTCATCGAAGGTCGTATTACGGTGGGCGGATACATCGCATTCGGAATTTATCTCGCGATGCTGACCTGGCCATTAATCGCACTCGGCTGGACCACGAACCTGTTTCAACGCGGCGCCGCGTCGATGTCGCGCGTACTTGAGCTGCTCGACGCGCTGCCGGTCGCCGTTACCGATGCCGGAACGCGCTACTTGCCACACACGCAAGCCGGACGCAGCATCGAGTTTCGCCATGTCTCGTTTCACTATCCCGCGGCGCTCGTCACCAACGAAGACGGGGCCGCGCGCGATGCCGACTATGGCGACGTAACGACACCAGGTACGTCGTCCGAACCCGCCGCGCCGCGTTGGGTGCTACGCGACGTGTCGTTCGTGCTACCGGCCGGTGGCACGCTCGCCATCGTGGGCGCAACCGGATCGGGAAAGAGCGCACTGATGGATCTCGTACCACGCCTGTTCGAGGCGCAGGAAGGCGCGGTGTTGATTGACGGCGTACCGATCCGCGAACTCTCGCTTGAGACGCTACGCAGCGAAATCGGCTATGTACCGCAAGAGTCACTGCTCTTCAGCGAAACGGTTGGTGCGAACATCGGCTATGGCTTGCGGGCGAGCGCTGCGGAGGTTGCTCCGAGCACAACATCCGAGGCGCCAGCCGCGTGGTCGCACGAAGTCATCGACGCCACCGAAATCGCGCAACTCACCGACACGATCAGCGACCTGCCCGATGCCTATGCGACGCGGTTGGGTGAGCGTGGCATCAATCTCTCCGGCGGCCAGAAGCAGCGCACCGCGTTGGCGCGTGCACTCGCGCGGCGTCCGCGCATTGTGCTCCTCGACGATGCACTTTCGGCGGTAGATACGCAGACCGAGGCCGCGATTCTCGCGGGGCTGCGCGGCGCACTGGCCGGTCGCACGGCGATCATCGCGTCGCATCGCGTGAGCACCGTGCGCGATGCGGATCACATCCTCGTGCTCGACGACGGCCGCGTGGTCGAGCAAGGGCGACACGAAGCGCTTGTCGCGCGTGGTGGGCGCTACGCGCAGTTGTTGCAGCGGCAGCAGTTGCTCGAGGACATCGAGTCGGGAACCGAGTCAGCGGCGTAGCCTCCGTCCATACCCTGTCGCCGCCGAGCGCGCTTAGATGCGCTCCAGTAGAAAATCAGGTGTGTACGGCTGCAGCATCGCCGCCAGCCGCGCGAACCACCCGGTCAACATTCCAATGCCCACGAGGATCAGCAGCACACCGGCGATCCGATTGACCACGCCGAGATAACTCTTGAACTTGGTGAAGAACGCGAGGAATCGTTCCATCAACAACGCGGCAAGCAAAAACGGGACGGCGAGTCCGGCGGAGTACATCGCCAGCAACGTGATCCCTTTCGACATCTGCGTCTGCGTGGCGGCCAGCGTGAGGATCGCGCCAAGCGTTGGGCCGAGGCATGGCGTCCATCCCGCACCAAAGGCGATGCCGACAACGACCGTGCCGAGGTAGCCGAGCGGCTTGTCGGTGAGATGGACGCGACGTTCCTGTTGCAACGCACCAATCTGCAACACGCCGAGCATCCAGAGGCCGAGCAGCACCATCAGCACACCACCAGCGCGCGCGATCCAGGTGCGATAGGCAAGCATCAGCTGACCGAACGCCGTCGCGCCAGCACCGAGCGACACGAAGATGAGCGAGAAGCCCAGGACGAAGAGCAGCGCGTGAATGAACGTGGTGCGACGCGCGCGCGACACGTCTTCGAGCCCCAAGCCCGTGATGAACGTGACGTAGCTCGGCACCAACGGCAGTACGCACGGACTGAGAAAACTCAGAAGGCCGGCGCTGAATGCAACGAGAACGGTCAGTGAAGACGGTGCCACAGAAAGCTATCGGTTGCCGGCAGCGCCGCGTCGGCAATCGCCGCAGAGCCCGTAGATGACAAGTCGGTGCCGCTGGCGTAAATAGTCGTGCGTTTCAGCCAACAGCGTGGTCATGCGTTCCAGTCGTTCATCGCGAAACTCCGTCACCCGACCGCACACTGTACAGAGCAGGTGTTCGTGATGCGGCACGCCACGCGCCGCTTCATAGCGTTTGAAGCCTTCTCCGAAATCGCGCTCCACCACCAAGCCACTGCGGACGAGCACTTCAATCGTCCGATACACGGTCGCGGTCCCGGCATTTGCGCCGTGCGACCGAAGCTCGTGAGCAACGTCATCCGCCGAGAGATGGCGATTCGTGCCGAGGATTGCGTCAGCGATCGCTAGGCGTTGCGCGGTGACCGGCAGGTTGTGTTCGCGCAAGTACGAGCGAAACGCGTCGCGCCCCGCATCGCGCACCGGTCCATCAACTGCGTGGTCGTCCACTACGACACGCTCACGTGTTCACCGCACCATCGTCGTGAGATCGATGCGAAGCGCGCGGGCAAGTTGTGCGGCCGTGAAGCGTGTGGTTTCCGACTCTTCGCCCGCTCGGCGCTGCACCCCCCGTACGACTGTTTCCACGGTGATCAGCGGTGCCTCGGCTTCCGCGACAACATTCGATTCCCACTTGCCGCGCTCTGGCCCCTTTTGCACGAGACGATAGCGCGCCGTGTACACCGTGTGCCGCACGACGGGCACTATCGGGAGAGGTGCTGCTGGTGAGTCGATGATTTCGATGAAGTCTGCGGGAATATCTGTCGTCGCCTCGAGGATCGTTTCAGCGGCGACATCGAACTCCGCAGTCGTGTCCTCGTCTGCATACGGTGACTCATCGAGTGTTGCCGCTTCGATCGCTGGCGCCTCGTTCTTTGCCGCGTCGATCGTTGCCGCGTCGATCGTTGCCGCGTCGTTCGTTGCCGCGTCGTTCGTTGGCTCATCGATCGTTGGCTCATCAATCGTGGGCTCCTCGACAGTACCGGCCTCGATGGCGACTACATCGACTGGGTCAGCATCGACCGCCTCATCACGGCTCGCGTTGTCGGGCGCCGGGTCAATGACGATGACCGTGTCGACGTCGGTGCGTACTGCTTCCGCGTCGTCGAGCGGCAAGGGCAACGGTTCATCGACGATTGGTGGCGCGACCACAAGCTCTCGCGCCGCGATGACCGCGATCCCCGTCTCCACACCACCCGACCGCAGTGGTGAAAAGAGATGGACTTCCTCGATGCGGTCGAGTGGCACCTTGGTCAGCAGCGCGCGAAAGAAGCGCTCGGTGATCTCCGAGATCGGAGCATCGGCACGATCGGGCACGAGCACAGCTGGAACGTCGATCTGGTCGTC
>JBBQDB010000065.1:0-21868 GCA_038319245.1 Gemmatimonadales bacterium | reverse complement strand
CCGTCCGCCCGATCCCTTTCCGCCGCGAGGCGCTCCACCACCGCGCATCGGGGCACTGCCGGGCGGACGCTTGGGTGCGGCTTCGCTGCCTCGCGCCTGCTGCGGGCGGTCGCCAAGCGCGGTGCGCACCTCGAAGAGCTGATCGCGCAGTCGCGCCGCAGCTTCGAAGTCGAGTGCAACCGCCGCTTCGCGCATCGCCGTTTCGAGTTCGCCAACGAGTGTTTGCAAATCTTCGCGCGAACGCGAGACTGCCTCACCGCCGATTTTGCGCGGAGGAGCAACAGCACCCTCGGCCTTCTCGACGCGCGCATCCGCGACGCGCGTGATGAAGCGCACCTCTTCGATGCTCTTGACTACGCCGGTGGGCGTAATGCCATGCTGCACGTTGTGTTCGTGTTGAATCGTGCGCCGACGCGTCGTTTCGTCCATCGCACGTTGCATCGATCCTGTAATTCGATCAGCGTATAAAATCGCCCTGCCATTGAGATGGCGTGCCGCGCGTCCGATCGTCTGAATCAACGAGCGATCGCTGCGTAAAAAGCCTTCCTGGTCGGCATCGAGAATGGCCACCAGCGACACTTCCGGCATGTCGAGCCCCTCACGCAACAGGTTGATGCCGACCAACACATCGAACTCGCCGAGTCGCAGTCCGCGAATGATTTCCACACGTTCGATCGCGTCGATGTCCGAATGCATGTAGCGCACGCGCACGCCCATTTGCTGCAGGTAGTCGGTAAGATCTTCGGACATGCGCTTCGTCAGGGTGGTAACGAGCACACGTTCGCCCTTACGCTCCCGCAAGCGGATTTCGTGGAGCAGGTCGTCCACCTGCCCCTTCACCGGGCGGACCTCGAGCACGGGATCGAGCAGGTGGGTCGGGCGAATCACCTGCTCGACCACCACGCCCTCTGACAACTGAAGTTCCAGTTCACCAGGCGTCGCGGAGACGTTGATGAGCCGTGGTGCCAACGCCATGAACTCTTCGAACACGAGCGGACGATTGTCCAACGCGCTTGGCAAACGGAAACCGTAATCAACGAGCGTCAATTTCCGCGCGCGGTCGCCGTTGTACATCCCGCGAATTTGCGGCAACGTCACGTGCGACTCGTCCACCACCACGAGATAGTCGTCGGGGAAGTAGTCGAGCAAGCAAGCCGGACGTTCGCCGGCAATGCGACCGCTGATATGCCGCGAATAATTTTCGATTCCCGCGCAGGTCCCGATCTCGAGGAGCATTTCGATATCGAAATGCGTGCGCTGCTCGAGCCGCTGCGCTTCGAGCAGTTTGCCTTGCGTACGCAATTCGTCGAGGCGCGCTGCTAGTTCGTCTTTGATCGCAACGATGGCGCGTTCGACCGTCGGCCGATTGGTGATGAAGTGCTTGGCCGGATAAATCGCCGTCCGATCCATCGATGCGATGGTTTCGCCGGTGAGTGGGTCGATTTTAGAAATGCGTTCGATTTCGTCGCCCCACAGTTCGAGCCGCACCGCTTGCTCTTCGTACGCCGGATAGATCTCGACGGTATCGCCGCGCACACGAAACGTCCCGCGATCAAAGGCGACGTCGTTGCGCTGATACTGAATGCCGACCAATGCGCGCAGGATGTCGTCGCGCGCCACCTTTTGACCGCGCACCATCGACACCATCCGTTCGCGGTATGACACTGGATCACCGAGGCCGTAAATCGCCGACACGGTCGACACGATCACGACATCTTCACGCTCCATCAACGACGACGTCGCGCGCAGTCGCAGCCGATCAATATCCTCGTTGATGCTCGCGTCTTTCTCGATGTACGTGTCGCTCGACGGGACGTACGCTTCGGGCTGATAGTAGTCGTAGTACGAGATGAAGTATTCGACGGCATTCGTCGGGAAGAAACTCTTCAACTCGCCGTACAGCTGCGCCGCGAGCGTCTTGTTGTGCGACAGAACTAGCGTCGGCTTACCCCAAAATTTAATCACGTTCGCGATCGACATCGTCTTGCCGGAACCGGTGACGCCCAAGAGCGTCTGGAACCGATCACCGCGCGCGAGACCCGCGGAGAGTTCAGCGATGGCCCGCGGCTGATCGCCGGCCGGTGCAAAGGGCGCTTGCAGTCGATAGGAAGCAGTCATCTGCCAAATATAGTCCACGGGGTCGGCGTTTATTCGGGAGCACCCGATCACGGAGGTGGCGATATCGGAGGGGCTATTCCAGTCGGGACGACGCGTACGGAGTCTGTGCTCTTGCCCCGTCGAAGCAGCTCGCCTACCACGTAAACATGGGTATCAACACAAATTCGGCGGTCCGTGCGATGGATGCCGTGCGGCATCTCGTACGCGCACTCTCCTCCTCCGCGCGAACCGTTCAGGCGCAAACAGGCATCAGCGGAGCACAGCTGTTCATCCTCCGACAGCTCGCGAGTGTGGGTGCGCCGTTGAGCGTCAACGCGCTCGCTGACCTCACCCTCACGCATCAGAGCACCGTCTCCGGCGTCGTTGCGCGGCTCGTGGAGCGGCAATTGGTAACGCGTACCCCGGCGACCGACGACGCGCGGCGCGCGGCGGTGTCGCTCACCGCGCGCGGTCGTGTCTTGCTCGCCGACGCGCCGCCAACGGCACAGACACAGCTCGTCGACGGACACTCACTATTGACATCGACGCAACGGGCCGCGCTCGCGGACACGCTCGAGACATGGCTCGCCGCGTCGGGACTCGGCGGGGAGCCTGCGCCGCTGTTCTTTGAGGGTGAGTCGCACGAAACGCCGACCAGGGCCTCGCGGTCCGGCAGCGGACTTCCTGTGCCGACTGGCAGCGCCTCCAGCCGAGACGTTACGAAGGTTGCACGCCGCGGGCCTCGGGAAGTCGGCGATGAGTGACCATTCGTCCACACGTGAGCGCGACCTGATTCTCGGCATCGGCGTGACGGCTGACGACGCCCTGCCCGTCTCGCCGGGTCTCGAGTACGAGCGCGACGCGTTCGCCACGGCGGAGCATCGCACCCCCGACGAGTACCTCCCGGTCGACCGGCGAACCGTGTTCATCTGCGGGCTGGCCGTGATGATCGCCGCAGCCGCAGGGCTGATCGCGCGGGTCCTTGTCGCGCTCATCGGGTTGATCACCAACCTCGCGTTCTTTCAGCGATTCAGCCTCGAATTCTCGTCGCCCGCCGACGCACATGTCGGACTGTGGGTGCTGGTCATCCCAGTAGTCGGCGCGCTGGTTGTCGGCGTGATGGCGCGCTACGGCTCTGCCGCGATCCGTGGCCATGGGATCCCGGAGGTTATGGAGAAGGTGCTATACGGCGAGAGCCGCATCCCAGCGCGCGCCATGTTCCTCAAGCCGCTTTCGGCAGCCCTGGCAATCGGGACCGGCGGCCCGTTCGGTGCGGAAGGGCCGATCATCGCGACGGGGGGCGCGCTCGGGTCGGTGGTACGTCAGTGGGTGCACGTCAGCTCCGATGAGCGCAAGACGCTGCTCGCCGCGGCCGCCGCGACGTTGCCACTTCAGAACGGAGGCGTGACCCGCAGCCGCACGAGGTACCATCCGCGTGAGGTGAGTCGCGGTGCGCACGAGCCGTTCGTCGAAACGTTCGCAACGACGTTTAACCCTCCGTTTCAGCCTGCGCGTCAGTCCTCTTCGGACGTCAATCGCTCCCGACGACTGACGGCGGAGATCCCCTTCACTCGGCGCGCGGCTTTGATGATGCGTTCGAGGTGGGCAAGATTCTCGACTTCGACCAGCGCGGCGCCAGTGACTCGACCGTCAGTGCTCTTGAGTTCGAGGCTCTTGATGTCGGTGCCCGTGGCGCTTACCGCCGCCGCAACATCGGCGTAGAGCCCACGCCGATCCGTGCCGTCCATGGCGAGGCGCACAACGAAACGCTCGCCCGCCATCTCGTGCCAGTCGATATCGAGGCGGCGCTCAGGCTCGTGCACCAGCAGCAGCAAGTTGGGGCAATCACCGCGATGGATGCTCACGCCACGACCGCGTGTAACGTAGCCCACCACGTTGTCTCCGGGCACCGGCTGACAGCACTGGGCGTACCGCACGAGAAGTCCGTCGGCGCCTTGAATCCTGACGCCCTTTCCCGTGCCGCGTACCCGATCGACGATGCGTTCGAGCGTACTCGGCTTGTCAGCCGGATCGGGCGTCGACTCCACCAGCGGATACAGGATCTTGATGACCTGCATGACGTGGACTTCGCCCTGACCGATCGCGGCAACGACCTGATTCGGGTCTTTGAGCTTGAGCGCTTTTGCTACAGGCTGCAGCGCACTGTCATCGATCTTTGCCAGACGACGGCGCCGCAACTCGCGCTCGAGAATTTCGCGTCCGAGCCGAATCGCCGATGACCGCTCTTCGAGACGCAGCCATTGGCGGATCTTGTGCCGCGCGCGTCCGGTCCGTACGTGCGCCAGCCAATCGCGACTCGGTCGTGCGTTCGGGTTGGTGAGGATCTCGATCGTTTCGGAATTCTTGAGCTCGCGCGAGAGCGGCGCGATGCGCCCGTTGATCTTGGCACCAGCACAGCGCGCGCCAACCTGCGTGTGCACCGCGAACGCGAAGTCGATCGGTGTCGCGCCCTTGGGCAGCTGAATGACGTCGCCCGTGGGTGTAAAGACGAAGATTTCGTCTTGATAAAGATCGAGCTTGAGGAACTCGAGAAACTCGCCCGGCGTCTCCGCATCGAGTTGCAGTTCGAGCACCTGCCGAAACCACGCGAGCTGTCGATCAAGATCGCCCGACGCACGATTCGCCTCTTTGTACAGCCAGTGCGCCGCAATGCCGTAGTCGGCGGTGCGGTGCATGTCGCGCGTGCGAATCTGGATTTCGAACAGCTGACGTCCGGGCCCAAACACGGTCGTGTGCAGCGACTGGTAGCCGTTGGATTTTGGCTGCGCGATGTAGTCCTTGATGCGCTCTTGCACGGGCGTCCAACCGTCGTGAATCACACCGAGCGTGTGATAGCACTCGAGCACGTTCGGAACGATGACGCGGATCGCCAACAGGTCGTAAATGTCTTCATACGGCCGATCGCGTTGCTGCATTTTCTTGTTGATCGACCACAAATGCTTGGGTCGGCCGGTGACTTCGACATCAGCAATGCCTGCATCCGTCAACCGCTTCACTAGCGGTTCCTTCATCTGCGCGATCAGCTCTTCGCGTTCCCCACGCTTGGCCGCGACCAGCTTGGCGAGCGATTTATACGCCTCCGGCTCGAGATGCTTGAAGGCGAGATCTTCAAGTTCCCATCGCACCTTGGCCATGCCGAACCGATGCGCAAGCGGCGCGTACAAATCGCGCGTTTCCTGTGCGATGCGACGTCGCTTCTCGGGCACCAGCCAATCAAGCGTGCGCATGTTGTGCAGCCGATCGGCGAGTTTGATCAGGATAACGCGCGCATCTTTGGCGATCGAGAGCAACAGTTTGCGATAGTTCTCCACCTGTCGCTCTTCACGCGACGACAGCGGCAAGCTTGCAATCTTGGTCAGGCCGTCCACGATCTGCGCGATCTCCACGCCGAACTCGCGCTCGATGTCCTCGATGGTGACATCGGTGTCTTCGACGATATCGTGGAGCAAGCCGCTGGTCACGGTCGTCGTGTCGAGCTGCAGATCCGCGAGAATGCGCGCGACTTCCACGCAATGTGAGACGTACGGCTCGCCGGAGTGGCGCACCTGCCCCGCGTGCGCCGCTTCGGAAAACTTGTAGGCCCGCACGAGCAAGTCATGGTCGAGACGGTCATAGGCACCGTCGGCACCCGTCCCAAATCCGGGAATTGCTTCGTGCAGCGCGATCGTCGTCACAGCAGGCCAGCCTCCGCAAAGCTCATGTATCGCCCGCGGCCCACGATGATGTGGTCATGCACGGGTATATCCAGTAAACGTCCGGCCGCCACCAACTGTTCGGTGACCGCGCGATCCTCCGCTGACGGCGTCGGGTCGCCGCTTGGATGGTTGTGCACCAGAATCACGGCCGCCGCGCGCTCGGCAATCGCTTCGCGAAACACTTCACGCGGATGCACCAACGATGAATTGAGTAACCCTCGGGTGATCAGGATATCCCGCTCCAATCGATGCTGCGCATCCAGTATCGCGACATGGAACTCTTCCACCGGCAAGTCCTGCAACCGCGGTGCAAACGCGGCCGCGACATCCTGCGGACCACGCAATGGCACACCGGCCTCCCGCGCCTCTCCCGCCATGCGTCGGCCGAGTTCGAGCGCCGCTTGCACTGCCGCCGCCCGCGCCGCACCAACGCCACGTACTCGCTGCATCGACGCTGGCGCCATTGCCGCCAACCGCCCCAAGGAGCCATCGGTGTTCGCCAGCAACTGACTCGCACATGCCAAGGCGGATTGTCCCGCTCCGCCCGTGCCAAGCACGGTCGCCAACAGCTCGATGGTGCTGAGCGCGTGCGCGCCCAGTGACCGCATCCGCTCACGCGGTCGCTCCGCGCGAGGCAGCTCACGAATAGTTAGTTCCCGACCGATAGACTGGCTAGCTGGTAGTGACACGGACTGGCTCCGAATGCGACGGGTTGCGATCGAGATGAATGGCGCCCGCACCGCATGGCGAGGCGAGCCGTCCCAGGCAGCGAAGCATGGCCACGCGATGCGCCCGACGCGTCACCACGATCCCGCGTGGAGGCGCGAAATCGCCCACCCCGAAACGCAAAAGAGCCGACCATGGGTCGACTCTTTTCGTCACGTTGGTACTCCCGCGCCGGATCAGCCGACTACACAGTCGCGCCATGGCACTTCTTGAACTTCTTGCCAGAGCCGCACGGGCACGGATCGTTGCGCCCGACCGTGGACCAGTCTGCAGTACTCGAGGATGACATCGGGTCGAGCGAACGCACCGTACCCGCGCCCACGACCGACGGCGTTCCGACAGCAACCGGACGATGCACCGTCTCGTGGTCCTCCATGTCATCCACCAACTCGGCGACGGCCGGTGCACTACCGTCCAATTCGTCCTCTGGGATGTCTTCGAGGATACCCATCGCGTTAAACCGTTTGGTCGGGCGACCGTTGATCGCTGGCGCAGCTTCCGGCGCTGCAAACATCGGTTCCGGCGCCTGCTCGAAGACCAACTGCGCCTTGAGGAAACGCTCCGTGAAGGTGTTTGCCAAGTCGTGCATGAGGTCCACGAACATCGCGTACGCATCCTGCTTGTACTCCACCAGCGGATCCTTCTGCCCCCACGAGCGATAGTGAATCGACGCGCGGAGTTGGTCGAGATCGTAGAGATGATCCTTCCACTTCTCGTCGAGCGCATTGAGCATCACGAGCGCGAGCAAGCGGTTGGCAAAGCCTTCGCCGCTTTCGTCCGTTACGCCGTTGAGGCTCTCGAGCTTCTGCGCGAAGGCCGCGGTTGCCGCCGTCACGGCCGCTTCTTGCGCCTCTTCCAACGACACCGGACGCGTCTCGCCGGTGAACTCGGGGACCTGGAGCATGTAGTGCATGAGCAGGTCCTGCTGGACATATTCAAAGTCCCACGCCTCGGGCCCGTCGAACGTCGCAAGCGCCTGCTCGACCCGACGCTGCACGCCACGATCGATCATTTTGCGCGCTTCGGCCTTGAGCTCCTCACCACCCTCGAGCGCGAAGGATCGCAGCGAGTAAATCACTTCGCGCTGCTGGTTCATCACGTCGTCGTACTCGAGCAGCTTCTTGCGCGACTGGAAGTTCTGCAGTTCGACCCGCTTTTGTGCTTGCTCGATCGATCGCGTGATCAGCGGATGCGTGAGCATCTCACCATCCTGTGCGCCCATGCGATCCATCAGCTTGGCAATCCGCTCCGAGCCGAACAGCCGCATCAGGTCATCTTCGAGCGACAGGAAGAACTGCGACGCACCCGGATCGCCCTGACGACCGGCACGACCGCGCAGCTGCCGATCGATGCGACGTGATTCGTGACGTTCCGAACCGACGATGTGCAAGCCACCAATTTCGTCGATGTTCACCTGCTTACCATCGGCGTCGTTCACCATCGACGGTTTGGAGTCGGTGATGTCGGGCCCAAGTTTGATGTCGGTGCCGCGTCCAGCCATGTTCGTCGCGATCGTGATCGCACCCGGCTGACCAGCGCCAGCGACGATTTCTGCTTCGCGCTGATGATACTTCGCGTTAAGCACACTGTGTTTGAGTCCCGCGCGCGTGAACAAGCGTGCTAACGTCTCCGACGCTTCGACGCTCGCCGTACCGACCAGCACCGGGTACCCCAGCTCGTGCAGTCGCTTCGTCTCATCAACGATCGCGTTGTACTTCTCGCGCCGGGTCTTGTAGACGAGATCCTGTCGATCATCGCGCGAAATCGGACGGTTGGTCGGAATCACCGAGACCGCGAGTCCGTAAATCTCGTGGAACTCATTCTCTTCCGTTTCAGCCGTACCGGTCATACCGGAGAGCTTTTCGTACATGCGGAAGTAGTTCTGAATCGTGACGGTGGCGAGCGTTTGTGTTTCGCCCTTCACCTGCACGCCTTCCTTCGCTTCGACGGCCTGATGCAAACCTTCGCTCCAGCGACGGCCGGGCATCGTGCGACCCGTAAACTCGTCGACGATGAGCACCTGACCTTCCTGCACGACGTAGTTGACGTCCTTCTCGTACAAGGCGTGCGCGCGCAGCAACTGATGAATGATGTTCAGCCGCTCGCTCTTCATCGCATACTCGCGCTCGATCACGGAGCGACGCTCAAGACGTTCGACCGGCGTGAGATCGTGATCCTTGTCGATCGCGCCGATTTCCGTCGCGATGTCAGGCAACACGAACGCGCCGTGCGCTTCAGGCGAGAGCACATCGAGCCCCTGCTCCGTCAGGTGCACCGTGTGGCCGCGCTCATCGAGCACATATAGCAGATCGTCTTCCATCTCGCGGAACTGCTGCTTGCCTGCCTGCAACTTGCGATCGGCAATGACGTCGAGTTCCATGCGCTGCACGAGCTGTTTGTTACCCGACTCCTGCATCGCCTTCATGAGACGCTTGTTCTTCGGGCCGCCGAGTTGCGCCTTGTAGTACTGCAGCGCAGCCGTTTGCGTATCGCCGGCCTCCAGCGCACGCTCGCCCTCGCCAACCAACGTGTTCACCAGATCGGACTGCCGACGCACGACCCGGACGACCGCGTTGTTGAACTCCGCGTACTGTCCGTCGCTTTCGTTGCCGACTGGACCGGAGATGATGAGCGGGGTGCGCGCTTCGTCGATGAGGATCGAGTCCACTTCGTCGATGATTGCGTACACGTGCTGCCGTTGCACACGCTGGTCGAGCGTGACCACCATGTTGTCGCGCAGGTAATCGAAGCCGAACTCGTTGTTCGTGCCGTACGTGATGTCGCTGCCGTAGGCCTCGCGACGCTCCCATGAGCCGGGCTCCGTATCATCAAGGCAGGCGACCGTTAGGCCGAGCCAACGGTACAGATGGCCCATCCACTGCGAGTCACGACGCGCGAGATAGTTGTTGACGGTGACGAGATGCGCACCGCGACCGGGCAACGCATTCAGATACAGCGGCAACGTCGCAACGAGTGTCTTGCCTTCGCCGGTGGCCATTTCCGCAATGCGTCCAAGGTGCAGCTGAATACCACCAATGAGCTGCACTTCGTACGGCACCATGTCCCACGTGAGCTCGCGACCCGTCACGAGCACCGTCGAACCCTTCAGGCGACGGCACGCTTCGCGCACGGTCGCAAAGGCTTCGGGCAGGATGTCGTCGAGCACGTCCGCCAACGCCGCGCGGAACTCGCCTTCCGCGCCGCCGCGACCGTCGGCACCCTGTAACTCCGATTCGATCCGATCCCGTTCAACGGCGTCGCCCGAATTGCGCTTGGCCGCCTTGAGCTCCGCGATGCGCTCTTCGATAGGACCGGTACGATCTGTAATGCGCTGACGGAACAGCAGGGTCTGCGCTTGAATCTGTTCGTCGCTCAGCGTCGCCAGCCGACGCTCGACTTCGACGATGTCGTCGAGAATCGGCTGCACGCGCTTCCGCTCGCGCTCGTGCCGCGTCCCGAACACTTTCCCGATCAATCCTTTCAGCATACGACCCTCGATGGCATGGAAGGTCGAGCGCCGCGCCTCCGCTTCCGGATGCGCTGCTCGCTCGACATCAGGGGCACCGGCCACGCCGACGCCCGTCGCGCCATCAGGCGCGCGCTGCGACGTCGGTAGGAGCCGGTACCCGAACGTATAACCCAGCGGATGCGATGTAGGCCTCGACCGCCTCGGGAACGAACCCCCGGATGGCGCGACCCTCCTGCACACGCGTCCTGACTTCGGTAGACGACACCTCGACCACTCGCGTTTCGAGTCGGGGCGCCGCATGAATCGCTGCCATCACCGGCGAATCGGCCTCGTGCGCAGCCGCCATCGAGTCCGACCGCCCCGAGCCACCATCCATCCCTCGACGCAACACCACGAGCTGCGCCAACGAGAGGAGCCGCTCCGGGTCCCGCCATCTCGGCAGGGTGACCACGACATCGGCACCGACCAGCAAATGCAACTCCGCCAATGGCCACCGCTGACGCAATGTTGTCAGCGTATCAACCATGAAAGATAACCCGCCTCGCTCGATTTCGATGGCATCGACGACGAACCCATCGAGGCCGTCGAAACAGCGCTGCACCATCGCCAATCGATGGAGCGCCGGTGCCTGTCCGTCAGCCTTGAGCGGCTGCGCCGCGGCAGGAACCACGACCACCAGGTCGAGGGCCAGCGCGTCTCGGGCATCCTGCGCCACGAGCAAATGCCCGTTATGCGGCGGATCGAAGCTGCCACCGAAGATGCCGACGCGCATGGTTGGCGCAGCTCGGGCGGGTGCGATCAGCGCGGCGCGGGTCGCGCCAGTCCTGCCGCTGCCGGTACAGCCCCGGGTGCCTTCTTGGTCCCGACGGTCGTATCGGCGGGAACGGCGCCGCACGCCAGCTTGACGTCAGCGTCGGAGGGATAGGCGCGCCACATCGCGGTGCACGTTTCCGCGGCGTCGTCCTTCCAGCGGATACGCGTGTACAGCTCGTGCAGTCGAAGCCACGCCAACCGCGCTGACTTGGTCTGCGGGTACGTAGTGACGACGTCCTTGAAGTAGATGATCGCGGGATCGATCGCGCGGCGCACTTTGACGTAGTGCATCCCCGTGTCGTAATCCTTCTGCGCCAACCACTCCTCAATCTGCGCGATGCGCTGCTTCGCCTCTGGCACCTGCTTGGCGTCGGGATACGACGACAACAGCGCTCTGAGAATCCCGGCAGCTTTCGTTCCGTTTTCTGGATCGAGTGATGGATTCCGCCATAGACTCTGATAACTGCGCCCGACGCCCAGCATCGCAATCGGGGCAAGCGTGTCGTCGGGGAAACCGTCGGTCACCCGCTCGAACGATTGCGCCGCCAACAGGAACTCCCCGCGCCGCTCATGCGTGAGCGCGAGGTAGTAATACGCCGGCGCGAGCAACGGGTCACGGGCGGACAAATCGTTGGTCAGCCGCTCAAAACCCAGCTGCGCATTGTCCCAGTGCTTCTTGCCGTACTCGAGCATCGCCCCACGAAAGAGCGATTCCGGATTCGAGAAATTACGCGGCTGAAAGCTGGGAGTGCAGCCGGCCAAAGCCGCTGCTACGCCCAGCAGAACAAACATGTGCCAGTCGATTCGACGCGAACGAGTACTCATGCGTGCGCTGATACCCGCAGCATGCCGGACCGATCCACGAAACGCTGACAAATCCCGTTGATCAAGCATGCGCTCCAACCGGGGGCCGGCCACCAGACGCCAACCCGACGACGCGTGCGTGCCCGGCGGTCGTTGACGCCATCACATTCCGCGTATCCACGACCAGCATCGCGTGGTCTGCGACCCGTTGATAATCCACACCCTGATGGTCGGTGATGACGACCACCGCGTCCGCCCAGCGCAACATGTCATCCGACATCGCGACGCCCTTTCGGACGTGTTCCTCTTCACGGAACTCGGCGACGAACGGATCGTGAAACTCGACGTGTGCGCCGCGATCCTCGAGGAGGCGAATGACGTCGAGCGCCGGACTCTCGCGTACATCATCGATGTCGCGCTTGTACGCCACGCCCAACACCAGAATGCGGCTTCCACGAACCGCCTTGCGGTCGTCGTTGAGCGCCCACGACACTTTTTCGACGACCCAGTCGGGCATGTGCGAATTGATCTCACTGGCGAGGTCGATGAACCGCGTTTTGTAGTTCAGCGTGCGCATCTTCCAGGCGAGATAGTGCGGATCGAGCGGGATGCAGTGACCGCCAATACCGGGCCCCGGCGTGAACTTCATAAAGCCAAACGGTTTGGTAGCGGCCGCGTTGATCACTTCCCACACGTTGACGCCCAACTTGTCACACACGATCGCGATTTCGTTGACCAACCCAATGTTGACCGCGCGAAACGTATTTTCCAGCAACTTCACGAGTTCGGCGGCTTCCGGCGACGACACCGGCACTACGGTGTCGATGCAGCTCTGGTAGAGCGCACTGGCGACTTCCACGCACGCAGGCGTGATACCACCAACCACCTTGGGCGTATTCTTCGTGTTGTAGACGGGATTGCCCGGATCCACGCGCTCCGGGCTGAACGCGACGAACACATCGCGGCCCACCACCAGCCCCTGCGCTTCGAGGCGCGGCTGCAGGAGTTCGCGGGTCGTGCCCGGATATGTGGTGCTCTCCAATACGACGCAGATGCCCGCGCGCGCCTGACGCGCAATCGCGTCGGCTGCGGACAACACGTAGGCCATGTCCGGATCGCGCGTCTTGGACAGCGGCGTCGGTACGGCGATGGAGATCGCATCGCACTCGTTCAACCGCGCTTCGACCGAGCTAGCGACGAAGCTTCCGCTCGTCACCGCCGCCATCACGTCGGCCGCGTGCACATCCTGAATGTGCGACTGCCCCGACATCAGCAAATCGACCACGCGTTGGCTCACGTCGTATCCGATCACGCGGAATCCCGCGTGCACGAACTCCATGACGAGCGGCAGCCCGACATACCCGAGACCCACCACGCCGACAACGGCCGAGCGGTCCTGAATCTTCGCCAGCAGTTGTGCTTTCATAGTTCTGAGTAGAAGGTCATGCGTACGTCATCGCCCGAAGAATCCGCGCACGGCGCCGACGACTTCGTCGCGCTGCGCAGGCGTGAGTTCGGGGTAGACTGGCAACGACAACACTTCCGTGGACGCCCGCTCCGACTCCGGAAACTGCCCCTGCATGTACCCAAGGTAGGCGAAACAGGCCTGCAGGTGCAGTGACAGCGGATAATAGACCGAGTTGCCAATGCCGTGCGCCTTCAGATGCGCCTGCATCGCGTCGCGGTTCTGCACCCGGATCGTGTATTGGTTGTAGATCGACGTGTTGGCCGAGTCGATATACGGCGTCACGATCTCCGGCACATCCACGAACGCGGCGTCGTAAAAGGCCGCATTCGCTCGGCGCGCCGCACTCCACGACTCGAGATGCGGTAGTTTGGCCTGCAGCACGGCCGCTTGCAGCGTATCCAAGCGGCTGTTGTAGCCGACGATGTCGTGATAGTACGTCTTCCGGCTGCCGTGGGTGCGTAACTTCATCAGCTGATCAAAGATCGCGTCGTCTTGTGTGACCATCATGCCGCCGTCGCCGTAGCCACCCAAATTTTTGGATGGAAAGAAGCTGAAGGTGCCGATTGCCACCGCTTCGCCCGCCATGACCCGCTGCCCATCGATGACGCGCGAGGCGCCGATGGACTGCGCCGCGTCCTCGATGACGGGCACCGTGCCTGCCGCGGAGGTAATCAGCTCGATCGCAGCCATCTGCCCGAACAAATCCACGGCGATGATCGCCTTCGTCTTGGGTGTGATCGCCGCAGCGATCGCCGTTGGATCGATGTTGAAGGTGCGCGGATCGATGTCGACGAACACCGGTCGCGCACCGACGTTGTGAATCGCGCCGGCCGTTGCAAAAAATGTGAATGGTGTCGTGATCACTTCATCGCCCGGCCCGACATCGAGCGCGCGCAGCGCAATCAGAATGGCATCGGTTCCGTTGGCACAGCCGACCGCGTACTTCGTGTGCGACAATCCGGCGACGTCGCATTCCAACTGGCCAACCGGCTCGCCAAGAATGAACGTTTGCGCATCAACAACAGCCATCATGGCGGCGACGACATCGTCGCGAATGGTCGCGTGTTGCGCCTTGAGATCGAGCAGAGGAACGGCCATAGGACGATAGGTCTGGGTCAGACGCTGACGCGCAGCGGGAGCGGCACATCGCGCCCAGTCTTGGCGGATTCGTAAATACCGAGAATCAATTCGAGCGACTTGCGTCCCGCACGGCCGTCTGTGTCTGGACGCGCCTCGCCGCGGAGCACGGACACGACGTTGCGATAATACGCCTCGTGTCCGAAGCCATATACCGTTGGCGGGTTGGTGCTCGCCTGCTCGATGAGTTTGTCGTCATCGTCGTAATCGGCGAACGTCCAGTGTTCAACCTTGTTCACCGCCGTGCCACCGATTTTCACGGTGCCTTTCTCACCGAGCACCGTGATTGAACCTTCGAGATTCTTCGGGAAGGTGAGCATGCTGACTTCGATCGTACCGATCGCGCCCGAGCGGAATTTGAGAATGGCCACACCGCTGTCTTCGGCTTCGATGCGACGCGCCATCGTCGCGGTTTTGGCCATGACGCTTTCGACCGGACCAATGAGCCACTGAATCAGATCGACGTAGTGCGAGGCCTGATTCATAAACGCGCCACCGTCGAACTCCCACGTGCCACGCCACGGCGCCTGATCGTAGTACTCCTGCGGGCGCGTCCACCGTACCGTGCAGTTGGCCATGTAGATCCGACCGAAACGCCCGCGGTCGATCGCGCGCTTGAGCATCACGATCGCCGGATTGAGGCGATTCTGCTTCACCACAAACAGATGCACATGATTGTCATCGCACGCCTGCACGAGCGCGTCCGCGGCAGCGAGCGAGATACCCATCGGCTTCTCGGAGATGACGTGGCGTCCGGCCTTGGCCGCCATGATGCCGTGCTGCGGGTGCAAGCCGGATGGCGTCGCAATCACGACCGCGTCCGACGGCACCTCCGCAAGCATCGCGTCGTAGCTCGTGAACCAGGGCACGCCCTGCTGCTCGCCAGCCTCGCGCGCGCGCGACTCGACCACGTCGCATACCGCCACCAGACGCAACGCATCGATCTTGGCGATCGCGTCGAAATGATTCTTGGCGATACGCCCACACCCAACCAGCGCGATGCGAATCGTTTCGGTCACCGGTATCGCGCCGTGCGTCATCCGTGCTCCGTCGCGCGGGTCACGACCGTACCGCGTCGTTCGTACATAGCGCCGGTTCCGACACAGCGCAGCTGCTCGTCAATGACACCGCCAGTCACGGTCGCTACCGTCTCAAGACGAAATCCTTCTTCCGACATCCACCCGATTCGTCGCGCGGGTACACCGGCCATCACCGCGAAATCAGGCACATCGCGATTGACCACCGCACCAGCGCCAACGAACGCATACGTACCGACGGTGTTACCGCAGACAATCGTCGCGTTCGCACCGATGCTCGCCCCTTTGCGCACCAGCGTGCGGCGGTATTCGTCCTTGCGAGACACAGCGCTCCGCGGGTTAAACACATTGGTGAAGACCATCGACGGGCCACAAAACACGTCGTCCTCGAGCTCGACACCCTCGTACACCGAGACGTTGTTTTGGATTTTCACGTTGTTGCCGATGACGACGCGATTCATCACCACAACATTCTGACCGAGCGAGCAGTGATCACCGATCACCGCGCCGCCAAGTACATGACAGAAATGCCAGATGCGCGTACCCGCACCGATATGCGCGCCGTCGTCCACGTACGCCGATTCGTGTACCAGCGCGCCATGCCCGAGTGCGACGGAATCGCCCACGTGCCCAGCACCCGCCGTGCCGATCATCGACGTACCGTGACTCACGCGACACCCGCCGTGGCCGACGACGTCGCGCCGCGCGTCTCAGGGCGTGTGACGCCACGATGCGCGTCGAGCAGCGTGTGCCATTCCTGCAGCGACCGCACGTCGAGTTCCCGCGACTGACGCGCCGCGATCGCTTCGCACGCCGCACTCGCCGCCGACAGCGTCGTGGTGTAGGGCACTCGATTGGCGATCGCCGCTTGGCGAAGGCGTTCATCGTCTGCTTGCGCGTGCTTCCCGAGCGGCGTGTTGACCAGCAGCTGGATGTCGCCGTTGAGAATCAGGTCCGCACCATGCGGACGTCCCTCGTGCACCTTGAGTACCGTTTCAACCGGCACTCCCTGGGCCCGCAGGAACGCCGCCGTGCCACGGGTGGCAATCAACTTGAAGCCTAACTCGTGAAAACGGCGGGCCAGCGTCGCCGCCGTCGGTTTGTCGGCGTCGTTCACGGTCAGCAAGACCGCGCCGGTTCGCGGTAGCGCGTTGTCTGCCGCCAACTGCGACTTGAGGAACGCCGCACCGAAGCCGTCGTCGATGCCCATCACCTCACCCGTAGAGCGCATCTCCGGACCAAGCACCGGATCGAACTCGCGGAACTTATTGAACGGGAACACCGCTTCCTTGACGCTGACATATGGCGGCACGATCTCCTGCGTGAAGCCGACCTGCGCCAACGTTTCACCAAGCATCAATCGTGCGGCCACCGACGCGAGCGGGACACCGATCGCCTTCGAGACAAAGGGCACGGTACGAGAAGCGCGCGGATTCACTTCGATCACGTATACCACGCCGTCCTTGTAGGCGTACTGCACGTTGATCAATCCAACGACACCAAGCGCCTTCGCAAACGCCACGGTGTGCGCACGCATCTGCTCGGCGGCTTCCGCAGGAATGAGATACGGCGGCAGTACGCACGCCGAATCGCCGGAGTGAATACCCGCACTCTCGATATGCTCCATCACGGCGCCGATGACGACATCAGTACCGTCGCTCAATGCATCGACATCCGCTTCGAACGCATCTTCCAGAAAACGATCGACGAGTACTGGGCGCTCTTCACTGACGCGTGCCGCGCGCTCGAAGTAGTCGCGCAATGAGGTGGCGTCATGCACGATTTCCATCGCGCGACCGCCGAGTACGTACGACGGGCGTACGAGCACCGGGTAGCCAATCGCATCGGCGATACCGACGGCTTCATTCACGCTCGTCGCAGTACCATTGGCGGGCTGCATGATGCCCAACTCGCGCGTGAGCTTCTCAAAGCGACGGCGATCTTCGGCGATATCGATCGATTCCGGCGACGTGCCAAGGATGCGCACACCTGCCGCCTCGAGCCCCTTGGTCAGCTTGAGTGGCGTCTGACCACCTAACTGCACGATCACACCCACCGGTTGTTCGCGTTCGACGATTTCCAGCACGTCTTCGAGCGTCAACGGTTCGAAGAACAACTTGTCAGAAATGTCGAAATCCGTCGAGACCGTTTCTGGATTCGAGTTGACCATGATCGTCTCGTATCCCTGCTCGCGCAGCGCGAGCGCAGCGCGCACACAGCAGTAGTCGAACTCAACGCCTTGCCCGATACGGTTCGGGCCCGAGCCCAGAATGACGACCTTCTGCTTCCCGGTAGTCACGGCTTCGCTCTCTTCGTCGTAGCAACCGTACAGATACGGGGTGCTCGACGGAAACTCGCCAGCGCAGGTGTCGACCATCTTGTACGACGGACGCACGCCCAGTGCCCAACGATGCGCTCGCACCGCCGCTTCAGTCTCGCCACGCAGTGCGGCCAACTGCTTGTCCGAAAAACCAAAACGCTTCATGCGACGCATGACGTCCGCGTCGACGACGGGCTCTGCGCAGTACCAGGTTTCCGCGTCGATCAGCTCGCGTAGCTGCTCGAGGAACCAGGGATCGATCGACGTCACTTCATGCAACTCGGCCGTGCCCATGCCGAGCAACATGGCGTGCTTGAGTTGGAAGACGCGTTCGGGCGTCGGGCGACGCAGCGCGCCGCGCAGCGACTCCACCGACACGTCCGTGAGTCGGTCGTCGATCAAACGCTCACCGACGGCCCAACCGGATCGCCCGTTCTCCAACGCGCGCAACGCTTTCTGGAACGCTTCTTTGAACGTACGGCCGATCGCCATGGACTCGCCGACGGACTTCATCTGCGTGGTCAGGCCCGGATCGGACGCCGCAAATTTTTCGAACGCAAAACGAGGACACTTGACGACGACGTAGTCGAGTACCGGCTCGAAGCTGGCCGGCGTGGTCTTCGTGATATCGTTTGGCACTTCGTCGAGCGTGTAGCCGATCGCGAGTTTCGCCCCGATGCGCGCAATCGGAAAACCAGTCGCCTTAGAGGCCAACGCCGACGAGCGCGACACGCGCGGATTCATCTCAATGACGATCAGGTCACCGTTGGCCGGATTGACCGCAAACTGAATGTTGCAGCCACCCGCATCGACACCGATCTCGCGAATGATCGCCACGGCGGCATCGCGCATCACCTGATACTCGCGATCGGTCAGCGTCATCGCTGGCGCCACCGTAATCGAGTCGCCGGTGTGCACGCCCATCGGGTCGAGATTCTCGATCGAGCAGACGATCACCACGTTGTCGGCGTGATCGCGCATCACTTCGAGCTCGTACTCTTTCCAGCCGAGCAACGAGCGCTCGATCAGTACCGAATGCACGGGCGACAGGTCGAGGCCGCGCAGCACCATACGCTCGAACTCTTCACGATTGTACGCGATACCGCCGCCGGTCCCGCCGAGCGTAAACGATGGGCGAATGACCGACGGAAATCCCGTTTCTTCGACGCCAGCGAGCGCTTCGTCGAGCGACGTCACTGTACGACCGGCCGCGCACGTCAGCCCAATGCGCACCATCGCGTCGGCGAAGAGCGCGCGATCTTCTGCCACGCGAATCGCGCGCGCGTTGGCACCAATCAGCTCGCAGCCGTATTTGGCCAGTACACCACTGTCGTATAGCGCGAGCGCGACGTTGAGCGCCGTCTGTCCGCCCATCGTAGGCAACACCGCGTCGGGGCGCTCCTTGGCGATCACCTTCTCGACGAACTCTGGCGTCACAGGCTCGACATACGTCCGGTCGGCGAACTCGGGGTCGGTCATGATCGTGGCAGGATTCGAATTCACGAGGATGACCTCGTAGCCTTCTTCGCGCAGCGCTTTGATCGCCTGCGTCCCGGAGTAGTCGAATTCAGCGGCCTGCCCGATGACGATCGGCCCGGAGCCAATCACGAGAATTCGGTGCAGGTCAGTGCGTCGCGGCATGTATCAGGTCGTCAATGATGTCGTCGAAGGATCGCAAGGCGCGCCAGCCGGTGGCGTGCTGCAGTTTGCGCGCGTCCCCGATGAGCACGGGAACATCTACGGGGCGGGCGAGCGCTGGATCGACCGCGAATACTGCGGACACCCCAACGCGCTCGAGCACGGTCTCGACGATCGACTGCACTGATCGTCCGGTGCCGCTGGCGACGTTATATACCTCGCCTGGCATCCCCCGTTGACACAGTGAAATATATGCCGCGACGACATCGCTGACATGCAGGAAATCGCGCACCGGCGTCAGGTTGCCCAAGAGTAACGGCGCCCCCGATGGCACGTCACGCAGTGCGAGGGCACGGCGCACCAGGGCTGGGATGACGAAGCGCGGATCCTGCCCAGCCCCGCTGTGATTAAAGCTGCGCGTCATGACCACCTTGAGCCCGGTCGCGCGCCAGAGCTGCAGCGCCAGCACCTCTTGCGCGACCTTCGTCGCCGCGTAAATCGTGCGCGGCTTGAGCGCGGTCGCTTCGGTCAACGGACCATCCGCTGCAGGCTGGTCACCGTACTCCTCGGCGCTTCCCACAATCAGCACCAGCGGATCGCACGCACCGCGAGCGCGCGCGTTGCCGACGGCGTGTAACAAGCGCGCGGTGGCCGTGACGTTGATGTCCCAGGCCATGGCCGGATCATTCGTCGCCGACGGCACATGGGAAATCGCCGCGAGGTGGATGACGTAGTCGTATCGCGCCGCGTCAACGACGCTCGCTACGTACGCAGACGACCGAAGATCACCGTACAGCCACTCGATCGGCGCCCACGTGCTCGGGTCGCGATCCTCGCCATCGGTCCGCGCTCGCGACGACATCGGCGCCGCGGTGCTGGACTCAGTCGCGAGCGCTGTCACTGCGACACCGCCCTGACGCAACGCGTCTGTCAGCCAGCGCCCGACAAAGCCCGCCGCGCCCGTTACCAGCGCGCGCATGTGACTCCAATGTCAGCGACAACGTTCACCCGCCCCACCATCACTTGGCGTTGGTGTAGTGCTCGAGGTCCGACGCGACCATCATCTTCACCAGCTCCAGGAAGCTCACCTTAGGCTCCCACCCAAGCTTGGACTTGGCGCGCGCCGGATCGGAGACGAGGAGATCGACTTCAGCGGGGCGGAAGAACTTGGGGTCCTGCACGACAAACTCGCGATAATCGAGATCGGCCGCGCCGAACGCCGCCTCGCAAAACTGCCGCACCGAATACGTCTCGCCCGTACCAATCACGAAGTCGTCGGCGGCATCCTGTTGCAGCATGCGCCACATCGCGTCGACGTAATCGCCCGCGAACCCCCAATCACGGCGTGCATCGAGGTTGCCCAGGCGCAGTTCCTTCTGCAACCCCGTCTTGATGCGCGCCACGCCATCGGAAATCTTGCGCGTCACGAATTCGAGACCGCGCCGCGGCGATTCGTGGTTAAACAAGATGCCGGAGACGGCGAACAGGTTGTAGCTCTCGCGATAGTTCACCGTAATCCAGTGGCCGTACAACTTTGCCACACCGTATGGGCTGCGCGGATAGAACGGCGTGTCCTCGTTCTGCGGCACCGCCACCACCTTGCCGTACTGTTCGCTCGAACTGGCCTGATAGAAGCGCGCCTTGGGCGCCGCCTTGCGCATCGCTTCGAGCATGCGTGTCACGCCGAGTGCGGTGAACTCACCCGTGAGCACAGGCTGCTGCCACGACGTCTGGACAAAGCTCTGCGCAGCGAGGTTGTAGATCTCGTCAGGCGCAGCGGCTTCCATCGCGTCGGTCAGCGACGTTTGATCGAGCAGGTCCGCCGAGATGAGTTCGACCTTGTCGACCAGATGCGCAATACGCTCGTAGGGCGTCGTCGAGGAACGACGCACCACACCCACGACGCGGTAGCCCTTCGATAGCAATAACTCAGCGAGGTACGATCCGTCCTGGCCGGTAATGCCCGTGATCAGCGCGGTTTTCATGGCAAGCAAGAGTGGAGATGACGTTCCGCGCGGCGACCGGTGCGGCAGACGGCGCGAGAAGGTACAAGAACGGGGAGCCCGCTGCTGCGAGCTCCCCGTTTATAGTGTCGGCGCAATGCGCTCAGACTGCAGCGACTTGTCCGCGGGGTGCGCGCTGTACCTTGCCTGCGGCGAGGCACCGCGTGCACACCTTCACCTTGATGATCTTCGCGCCGTCGAGGGTCCGCACCACCTGCAGGTTCGGCTTCCACGTGCGACGAGTCTTGTTGTTCGCGTGCGATACGTTGTTGCCGAAGGCGACGCCTTTGTCGCAATGGTAGCAACGGCTGCGATTGATGGCCATGTCCGTGCTCCCGTTCAGCTGAGGATCAGTTCGATCCGCGCCATTTCCGCGCCGTCACCCTTGCGGTGGCCGGTCTTCAGAATGCGCGTGTAGCCGCCCTGGCGTGTCGCGAACGCGGGACCGAGCTCCTGAAAGAGCTTGTCCGCGGCCGCACGCTTCGAGACGTGCTTGCCAGCGAGACGACGCGCGTGAAGCGTGCCGCTGCGAGCTTTGGTGATGAGCTTCTCGACGAACGGGCGGAGTTCTTTCGCCTTCGCCTCGGTCGTCTCGATCGCGCCAGACTCGATCAACGAGGTGGCGAGGTTGCGGAGCAGC
>JBBQDB010000064.1:0-21963 GCA_038319245.1 Gemmatimonadales bacterium | reverse complement strand
TGACCCTGTTCTGCCGCACGCTGCACCGCGCCTCGTGCGCAGTCGTGCGCGAGCACGGCCGCTTCGCCTTCGCTCAACACGCGCAGTGCAGGTGGCATGCCTGCACGCAGTGCGAACTCGCGGAGCAGGTCGCCGCAGAATCCGTGGATCGTACCAATCCGCGCCGCATCCACATCGACCGCGAGCCGACGCAGTCCGCACGCAACGAGCGCGTGGCGCAGTTTCCGCTTGAGATCCGCGGCGGCCTCGTTGGTGAAGGTGATGGCCGCAATGTCGCTGAGCGCGATTGGTGCCGGATGGCGGTATTCAACACCGTTCACGTCACGAACAACTCCGCCAAGCATGTAGCAGAGTTTCTGCACCACGGTCGATGTCTTGCCGGAGCCAGCGCCCGCGCCAACGAGCAACCGTGCGTCGTCACTGAGGACGACGTCACGTTGCGCAATCGTCAACGGCTTGAGTTCGGCCGGGAGTGAAAGGGCGTCGCGCGTCATCGTTCGGCCTCCACCGGACCGCCGGGAATACGACAGATATCGCGTGCGACGCAATACGGTGAGCATCCACTCGATCGCGCCGGATCGGCCGGGAACGCTCCATCGCGCGCCTGACGGACGCGTCGGCCCGCGTCGTCGAGTGCTCGTGCCAACATCGCGTCGGCGTCTGGATTGGGCATGGCCGTCTTCCCGGCGGTCTTCCCTTTACCAACCGAGAGGACTTTCACGAACTCGAGCGTGTGCACCGCCTTTGGCTTCTTGAGCGTACGATACTCAAGTCGTGCGAGTGTCTGTTCGGGATAGCGCAGCTGCAACACGCGCGCATACAACGGCACCTGTAAGACGATGCCGTCGTCCCATCCTGCAGGACTGCCCTGCGCCGGCGTCGACCCGACGGACGACTTGTAGTCGATCGCTGCGATGTATTGGGCGCTTTCGTCAATGCGTTCGTCGACTCCGACGTCGACACGGTCGATCGTGCCGTGTAAGCGGAATCGCAGACCATCTCCTTCGATTTCGATTGGGCCAAACGGCTGCTCACAGTGCAACGCGCCCATTCGAATTTGCTTCGACGATTTGGTACGATTGTCTCCGCTCTTTTCGTTGTGATCGATTTCGAAGTCGAGATATCCCGACAGTTGCGCCAGCAACTCGGCGCGAAGAATGTCATGCAACGACGGATGGCCGAGCCATTCGGACTGCCCGGCATGGTGCCACGCGCCAGCGAGCGACTGCGCGGCGAGTTCGTGTACCCACGATCGGTCGTGCGCGCCGAGATAGACTGGCACTGCAGTTCGCGCACTGGCTGCGGTAAAGAATCGATTCAGCGCATCGTGCAGAATCGACCCGCGTGTTGTGGGTTCGAGTCCGTCGTCAAGTTCTCCCGCTTCATCCAGCCGGAGCACACGCTTCGCAAACCACGACCAGCGACACTTCGCGAGTTCTTCAAGTTGCGTTGCCGACCAGATGAATGAATCGCCGAATCGCGAGCGAAGTAGCGCTGCCGTGTTCCGTTCTTCAATCTGACCATTGTATGCGCTTGCGTCGCGCGACCGAGCGCCAGCTATCGCGCTAGCGTGGTTAACCTGCGCCTGCACCTGCACTTCGCAATCACGGGCGACCAGTGGGAAGCTAGGTGTCAGCACCTCCTGCGGTTGCACGTGATCGACACGCCCTTCTCCGTTTTGCAGGTGATCGATGACGTCATCCACGTACGCTGAGCGTGCGATCTCGCGTCCGTCGCTATCCATGCCCGGCCACGAAAGTGTGAGCGAGCTACTCGGCGCGGCACAGAGCACCCGAAACAGCTCCTGCTCGCGCGCGCGCCATGCGTCCGGAGGATCGAGCGGTAAACCGGCTGCGATCAACGCATATCGGTCGCGGTCGGCAAGCAACGATGATGGCGGAGGACGACGCGGAAACTCTCCGGACGCCAGTCCTACCACGAACAGGTGGTCGAACGCGCGCCAACCAACGGCGAGCGCTTCGGCGACGACGACGCCGAATCCCGTTTCTGGTTGCGTGATCAGGTCCGCATCGAGCACCAGGGCGAAGCGTTGTGTAAACGCAGCCGCATCGCACGGCGATTCCACGACCTGCAACTCCAAGAGTGCGTTGCTCCAATCACTCGCGAGGGAGGCGATCTGCGCTGCCGCTTTGATATCCGCGCGCCAGACGAGCATATCGTTGGCCGGTGCGGCATCCAAGCGTTGCGACACGCCCCACGCGTCGCCCGTTAGCACGTCGCGAACCCAGGCGTACCATTCTGAGTCCGTCCGTCGTTCGGCGAGCGATCGTGCGAGTGGGAGCCACTTCGTCCATGCGAGAAGCGTGCGAGAGGCACGATCGGTGTCAGGCAGTCCACGATGCGCGCGCCATTCGGCGGGGGTGGCATCGCGATGCTGACAACGCTCTAGAATGCGCGTCAGCGCGGTGCTCCAGTCCTCAAGCGAGGAGATCGGTGCGCTTGCACCTGCGGCCTGCAACACGTCCGCATCAAGCGCGAGTGCGAGCAGCGGATGCTCGGCGACCTCCACGACGGCGTGACGCGTGAATCCCTCAGCCGCGACATTCAGCAGTGCGCGCAACGCTTTCGCAGGCCCGGTGTGCGCGAGCGCCGCTCTTCGACGGGCCGTGACCGGTATGCCCATTCGCGTCAATGCATCGGCAACGCGATCGACGCCAGGGCGCGCCTGACGAACGGCAACCGCGATGCGATTTGGCGCAGTACCCGGCTTGTCGAGGAGCTCGCGCACCCGCACGGCGATGTGTTCGATCTCCCGTGCGCTGTCGGGTGCTTCGAGCAGCTGGAGCGCGGGGTATGCAACGGGCGCCGATTCGGTAAAGAGGCGTGCGGCAAACGACGCCGACTCGCTGGCAATGAGTTCGTCCGATGCGCCGTCCGCAGCAGCATGAGCAGTGCGATCATACTCGATCACGGCGTGCAACTTCGACGGAAGCGCGATCTCGTGACTGGAGAGGATCGTGACCGTGTCGAGATTCGGACATGCGGCGAGTGCACGCAGCAGAGGACGCCAGCCTCCGCGCAGATCCGCGAGTCCGACGATGCGAACGTCTCGTCGACCGCCGAGTCGCTCGGCGAATGCGTCCGGGTTTCGCTCGATGTGCGTGGCGAGCGCAACGAAGGCGTCGCGCCCATCGCGGCGGCCGAGTGCGTTGAGCGTGAACTCCCAATCGGCGAGAATCCGGACCAGCGCTTCATCGCGCCGCTGCTCGAAGCGGTCACGGTCGGCGCGTCGGTTAACCGCATTACCAAATACGCTGCTTGTGATACCCTCGCCAATCAGCTCTCCGATGTGGCGGTCAATAGACGGAATCCACGCGTCGGGATTCCCGCCGCGATCAAAGACTCCCTCAGCGTGACGCGCGACGACATTGCTGAGAAGGGCGATGCGTTCGGGGCCAGATAGCGGTCGCTCGCCAAGCTCGCTCCAGCGCCGCGGCAACTCCGCGAACAGGCAAACGGGTGGATCGAACCAGCCGTCCACCCCAGCGCTCGCGGCGCGTTGGTGCAGGTCGTCGCGTAGTCCGCCCTGTCGCAGCACGAGCCACGCGGGCAAGGTCGGCCACGGATGAGACTCCGTCGGGGCAGGGAGCGGGAAGAGTCCACGGGTCGCTCGCGCCAGGAGGCGCGCCGGATCGACGGCGACGGAAAGCGTCAGAAGGGCCATTGGATCAATCTTGCATGAGGGTCTGACAATATGGTCGGGCGAGCGCCGCAGCATGCTCCCCTTCTGATGCGTCGGGTTAAGCGCCATTTTTCCAGAATATCCGACCGAGTCCGTTGCCTTAGCGCTCCCGCCGGCCGCGTCCCCACCAATCCGCCCCCCCGATGCGTTTCTTGCCCGACGCGGTCACTGCTCGCCGCATGGATCCCAACGAGCTTCGCGAACATTTCCTCGTGTCGGATTTGTTCGTTGCAGGAACAATATCGATGCACGCGATCGACCTCGATCGTCTCGTGCTTGGCGGCGCAGTCCCGTTGGTCGAGCCACTCGCGCTTCTCAATCCGCCATCACTGCGCGCCGAGTATTTCTGCGAGCGTCGTGAGCTGGGAGTATTGAACATTGGCGACGCGGGGAGCGTGTCGGTGGACGGTGAGACGTTTCCGCTAGCCGCTCACGAGGCGCTGTATGTCGGACGTGGCGCTCGCGTTGTGTCGTTCGCGAGTACACAGAGTGAGTCGCCGGCACGCTTCTATCTCGTGAGCTATCCCGCGCATGCGACATACCCCACGGCGCGAATCACACCGGCCGACGCTGACGTGTTGGAACTCGGTTCGTCGGAGTCGGCGAACAAGCGGCAAGTGCGCCGATACATTCACCTCAAGGGTGTGCGTAGTGCGCAACTGGTGATGGGGGTGACAGTGCTCGCACCGGGGAGCGTCTGGAACACGATGCCGGCACACACGCACGATCGTCGTTCGGAGGTCTATCTGTATTTCGATCTCCCCGCCGATGCGATCGTGATGCACCTGATGGGCGAGCCGACCGCTACGCGCACACTGGTCGTGCGCGACGGAGAAGTGGCGCTCTCACCCGGATGGAGTGTGCATAGCGGCTGCGGCACGCGAGCCTATGCGTTTTGCTGGGCGATGGGTGGAGAAAATCAAGACTACGCGGATATGGACGTTGTCCCAATGGAGACGTTGCGATGAACCGATGCTACGCTGAACGCCTCGGGCGCTCGCGGTTGCTCACTTGCGCACTCGCGTCGTTTTCCGCGCTCGTGCTGCCCGCGCATTCGCTACCCGCGCAATCGCTGCCCGTGCAGTCGCTACCTGCGCAATCGCTGCCTGCGCAATCGCCATCGAAATTCGTGCTGCGTGCGGACAACGCATTGCCGATCGATCGCCGCGAAGAAATCGTCTCGGTGCCGTGGGCGACGGTGCTCGCGAAGCTGCCCGGTGCGGCTCCCACCAAGGTTCGCGTGATCGATGGTGACGGGCATGAACTGCTGTCACAAGTCGTCGATGACAACGGCGATGGCACGTTCGACGCACTGCTGTTTCAGGCATCGTTTTTGAGCAAGGAGTCGCGCCGCTTTACCGTTGAAGGTACGGCACCTGCCGTGATGGCGGCGCGCGTGCACATCCGCCATGACGAACCGCGCGATGACATCGCGTGGGAAAGTGATCGCGGCGCATGGCGGATCTACGGCGAAGGGCTCAAGAAGACGAGTTCCGCCATGTCGAGCAGCGGTATTGATGTCTGGAGCAAAAAGACGCGCGCGCTGATCGTCGATAACTGGTACGACAAAGGCCACGATGCCTATCACGTCGACACAGGTGAAGGTGCTGACTTTTTTGACGTGGGCGAAACACTTGGCGCCGGCGGAACCGCCGTGTGGAAAGGCGACACGATCTATCGCGCCGACAACTTCAAAACGTGGAATATCATCAGCAATGGACCGCTACGTGCGACGTTCGAGCTACGCTACGATCCGTGGAACGCCGCTGGACTCTCCGTCAGCGAAGTCAAGCGCATCAGCATCGATGCGGGGCAGATGATGTACCGCGAAGAGAGCACGTTCAAAGTGGAAAACGGGTCTGCGACCACAGTGCCGTACGTGATTGGGTTGGTGAAGCGACCGGGGCTCGTCGGCAGCGTAAGCAAAGTGAACAGCTGGGCGTGGGTCTCGGCGTGGGGGCCGACCGCGCCCAAGAACGGCGGGCATGGTGAGATTGGCACGGCGGTACTCTTGCCCCGCGATCGCGTAACGGATTGGAAGGAAGTCCACGGTCACTATCTCGCCGTTACCTCGGCGACGTCGGGCACACCGGTCGTGCACTACATCGGCGCCGCATGGACAGCCGCAGGTGATGTGACGACGCCGCAAGCGTGGTGGAAGTATCTCGATGCATTCGCGCAGCGTCTGAGCGCACCGATCGCGGTCACGCCGCTGCCGTAGCGACAAACCAGAGTTACACTCGCATTTGCATTCGCACTCTCCGCACTCGCATGCTTTCAGCCGCACCGCGCTTGCTTGAGTCGACAACGTCGCGCCCCAGCCGGCGCGGCGTTGTGTATTTCAGCTGCGCAGGTGTTGGATGTGCATGACCTGAATCTGCTGATTGATCTTGCCATCGACGTACGGTGTTGTCGACGTCGACACCACTTCGAGTCCAACCTTTGGAAGCTCCGTATGGAAACGTGCGAGCGCCACGCGCCCCGGATCTGCCACGATCGCTACGCCACCGGGCGCCAGCGCGCGCGCGATGCAGGCCGCAACGAGCACAGCGTACTCCTGCTCGTAGATCACGTCGGCGGCGACCACGACGTCGAATTGCCCAAGGTCATCAGGCCACGCGCGCCAATTCACCATTCGTACCTGTGGCTCGCGGCCAAGATTCCGTCCGGCGTTCGCACGCGTGACCTGCAGCGCGTCTTCGTAATAGTCGGTTGAGGTGACATCGAAGCCCGCACGCATCGCCGCCATCGTCGGTAAGCCAAGTCCGCAGCCTAATTCAAGCAGCGTACGCCCCGCCCCTGATTCGCCAAGCAGTGTCGTCGCGAGCTGTCGCGCTGACGGCCACAAATCCGCCCAATACGGCAATCGCTCGTCCATCACGTAGTCGGCTTCACTGATCAGATGATCGGCGTTGGCAGGCTTGCGCAATGTGAACGACACATCGCCGAGTACGACGTCTTCGTCCGCGAGCAGGAATCGCCGTGCGAGCGCCGCGTCGAGCGCGTCACCATGCAGCGTGGTGATACTGTCGCGAATGATGTCGCTCGAAAGTTCACTCATGCGGCATCGCCCTTGGCTCGTGAATTTCGGCAACCGCGTGTACGTCTCCAGCGGTGACACTCAGCAAGTCGGCGCCCGGTAAAAGCAGTGCGGTCAAGGACATGCCGGCCTCAACGCGTGACACGCGCTCCGGCACCACCAGCAACGCGTTGGCAAGCGCCATCGTACGCAACAGGTTCGAGCCTTGTGGACCAGCCAGGTGCGCGTCGAGTAGTCCATCATTGGCGACGGTCAGCTGCACACGGACAAAATACGTCAGCGCCGCCGGCGTATCGAACGCGTCGCGCATGCGCACCCGAAGCGGCGCATGATGCACCGTCGAATGTCCGCCCAGCGTGCGAATCAATGGCCACGCAAAGAGGGCGCCGGTGACCATCGTGGATACCGGGTTGCCGGGTAACCCTAACCATGGAACGCCAAGCACGAGCCCAGTACCGATCGGTCCGCCGGGTCGAATACGCGCGCGCCAGAATCCGAGCGTCCCGCCGAGTGCGGTGAGCGCATCGCGCGTGTAGTCGTGGGCACCTACCGAAACGCCGCCTGTCGTCACCAGCAAATCGCAGCCGTCGAGCACCGCTGTGCGCACGGCCTCCGTCATGGTCGCGAGATTGTCGGGGAGCAGCGGCAATACACGCACATCGGCGCCGGCCTGCCGCAGCAGCGCCGGTAAAGCGTAGCTGGTGGATGACACGATGCGGCGTCCGGCTTCAACCTCATCGAATCGGTCGAGCAACACCAGCTCATCCCCGCTCGCCAGTATCGTCACGCGCGGCTGACGATGCACCGTTGGCGACGCACAGCCGACGCTCGCCAACGCGCCGAGATGCGACGCGCCAATCGTGGTCCCTCGTGCAAAGACGACCGCACCGGCTGCGACATCCTCGCCGCGTGGTCGCACATTGCCACGGCCAGCGAGATCCCGATCAGACATGATGCGCACGGTGGCCAACCCGCGGTCGGTGTCCTCGATGCGAACCACCGCGTCCGCCCCGTCGGGTACTGGCGCACCGGTCATGATGCGCGCGGCCGTGCCACCCGCAATGACGGACAGCGTTGACGGATCGGCGCCCGCCGCGATGGATCCTACGACCGTCAGGCGCACGGCCTGTTCGGCGCTCGCGCCTCGGACATCGGCGCGGCGAACCGCGTATCCATCCATACCGGCGTTGTCCCACGGCGGCAGTGCGATTGGGCTCACGACATCAATCGCCAGCGCGCGTCCCAGCGACTCCTCGAGCAGCACGCGTTCACCTGAAAGTGCCTGCACCGCGCGCAGCACGGCAGTCAACGCGTCCGAATAGGACAACGCCGTCGACGCTGTCGTCGCGTCCGTCATCGTCCGCTGGTGTTGCTGCGCCCGTCGGCGCGCCAGCCAGCAACCGCATTGAGAATCAACTCGGCGACGCGATCGACCTCACGACTACTCACAGTGAAGTTGTTGCAGAGCAACGAAAACAGCACCTGGTGTCCGTCGGCGGTGGTGACATATCCCGACAACGAACGCGCCTTGTCGACGGTGCCTGTCTTTGCGTGCACGTTGCCAGCGGCCGGCGTGCCCTTCATACGACCGGAGAGAGTCCCGTCGACGCCCGCGAGCGGTAAGGCCTCACGAAAGAGCGCGAACGTTGGCGCACGACGCATCGCATCGAGTACCGTGACCAAAGCGCGCGGCGTCACATAGTCGTGGCGAGACATACCGCTACCGTCGCGATACACCAGTTCGTCCGGCGCAATGCCGAGTTGCGTGAGCGTGCGCGTCGCGACTGCACGTGCACTATCGGCCGATCCGTCACCGCTGGCACGCAGCCCGGATGTCCGAAAGAGCAACTCGGCGATCTGGTTCTGCGATGGCTTTTGCATACGCGGCAACACATCACGCAACGGCGGTGATTCGAGCACCACCAACGTATCGCCGCTCTGTGTGTCGGCGATCCGCGTACCCGCAACCGGCGTGTCGGCAACCGAATCTTTCGAGGTCTCACGCGTCAGCGTCTTCGCCGCGCGGCGTTTCGACCTGGGAGCGGGTGAGGGGGCGGCAGTAACAGTGATACCACTCGAGACGAGCCGTTCGCGAAGCGCCGCCCGAAATGCATCGTTAGGATGCCGGTACGACACGCTGACCACCGCGCTGTCGTTTATGGCAATGCTACCCGTCAATTCAAGCGCGTTGCCAATGCTGTCGTACGCGGCACGCACGCGATCGCGACGGGAGACGCTGTCGCGGGTCGTGACCTGCAATGCAATCGGTGGATACGCGGCAGTTGGACGGCGCAGGATGCGCACTGGCGCGCCGGCCTTCGCTCCACCGTACACATGTATCGTCGCAAATCCTTCGTTGTACAGCAGCTCGTCGACCGGTGCGCCGTACGTCTCGTCGGCGTCGTCCATCTCCCAGCCATAGCCCGACGTCGCACCGACAAATGCATCGCCGATGGTGACGATGTCGCCCACGAGGCGCGCAATGCCGCGTGCCTTGAGCGCGCGTACGATCGGGTCGAAGGCGCGCGACGCGGTGTCCTCCTGCATCGCGTCGCTGATGGTCGGATCGCCGCTTCCCGCGATGAGCAGGTCGCCTATCCATCGAGTGCCGCGCTGATGACCCCGCAGAAAGATCGGCGTACGCCAGCGATAGTCGGGGCCGAGCTGCTGCATCGCAACCGTCGCGGTCAACAACTTCTGGTTGGACGCGGGCATGAATAGTCGCCCCGCATCGCGCGCAAGGACGGTGTCGCCCGACGTGACATCAACGAGCAACATCCCCCATCGTGCATTCCGCCACATCGGTGCGGCGATCGCGGAATCCGCGATCTGTCGTGCGACCTCGCCCAAGCTCGGCGGTGCGCTGACGACAGCGGCGGGCATCATGATGGGCGCGACCGGCTCCGGGCGATGGCCACCGATCGGTGCACGTGCACTCTGATGGCAAGCGCCAATCGCGAGCAGCGAGGCGCACGTCAGCGCCGCGAGCGCCTGGCGACATAGCCGCAGATGCGGCGACATCATGCATCCACCTCGTAGGTGCTGCTCAGCGATGCGTCTTCGGCCAGGTGGACGCGGATGACGCGTGCCGTGGTACGTGACAGCGCCGACTGCATGCGTTCCGCGATGAAGCGCGCAAGATTCTCACCGGTTGGAATCAGCTTGCCATCGCCGAACTCCGCGACGTCGAGATTGATGTTGCGATGATCGAAGCGTTCGCGTACTTCGCGCTGGAGCATCTGATCGAGAAACCCCAAGTCCACGACGAAACCAGTTTCTTCGTCCACCGGGCCGGCAACCGTCACGTCGCACACATAGCTGTGTCCGTGAAAGTTTGGATGTGCACACGCACCGAAGACGTCGGCATTTTCGGCGTCGCTCCAGTCGGGGCGGCGATACCGGTGCGCCGCAGCGAAGTGGACGCGACGAGTCAGCGACGTACGCGGCAAGGCAGCGTTACCGGAAAATTGGAACAGAGACGCCCGCGGTCAGCGCCCAGTTGCTACGCCACGCCGAACGGTTTTTGGTATCCGTGAGAATGGAGGTCGTGTCTGCGGTCTTCACGAAATACCGATCCGGGTACTGATACTGCCAGACGTTGTTGCTGACGTCCGCTCGCAGTGCCCAACCATTGCGGAAATAATACTTGAGCGCTGCGCCGTACGAGAACGAGAACTTGGTGCCAAATCGGTAAGCGCCCGTATCCGCTTTTGCGAAATCACTGGCCAACCCAATACCGCCGGTCAGCGACGGCATGAAGCGATGAAAGGTTTTCTGGCCCGTCATCGAGACATCAAGTCCGACGTTGATCAGATGCGTGGTCGCACTTGGCGTTCCGATCAGGCGCGTCTTCGCCGGATTTTCCGGATTGAACAGGTTTCGCTTGCTCGGTGCGAATCCGTATTCCACGACGAGCGAGGCCGGACCACCGACAGGCAGTGTGTACAGCAGCGAATAAAACGCCGACGACTTCGGATGTACGTTGGCCGGGTCGGAGTTCGTCGCTAACCGTCCGACGCTCAGCGAGAGCGACTGATCGGTCACGATGTCTTCGTACGGGCTGCGGCTGGGCAGATAACCGATCTGCGCCCGAGCGATTGCTGGCGCCGACACAACGGCGAGGGAGGCGATTGCGACGAACGTTCGGCGGCGCATCGCAGACGGCAAAAAAGAAAAGGGCATCAGATCGAGGAAGGATGCGAAAGGTCGCGCAAATCGCGACCGGTCATTTCATGCGGAAGCGCAAGGCCGAGCATGGCGAGGGCCGTCGGCCCTACGTCGCAGAGCGCGCCGCCGGAGCGCAGCGTACGATCGCCGTCCGGATCGAGCACGACGAGTGGAACGGGGTTCGTGGTATGCGCCGTATGCGGCTGGTGCGTGACGGGATCGATCATGACGTCGGCATTCCCGTGGTCGGCGGTGATGATCAAACGCGCGCCGCCGATTGCTGCCGCCTCGAGAATACGGCCAAGGCACGCATCCACCGTTTCGACAGCCTTGATCGCCGCGGGAATGGAACCCGTGTGGCCGACCATGTCGCAGTTCGCAAAGTTGCAGAGCACGAAGTCGTGCGTGCGATTGGCGAGCGCGTTGCACAGAATGTCGCAGATACCAGCCGCGCTCATCTCCGGCTGCAGATCGTAGGTCGCTACCTTGGGACTTGGCACCATGGCGCGATCTTCGCCGGGATACGGCTCGTCTCGGCCACCATTAAAAAAGAACGTCACGTGCGGATACTTCTCGGTCTCCGCTGTTCGCAGTTGCGTCATGCCTGCGTCGGAGATCACCTGCCCGACGAGATGCTGCATCGACTGTTTCGCAAACGCGATGGGGAACGGAAAATCTTCTTCGTACCGCGTCATCGTGGTAATGGCGACAGCCGGACGCACACCGGTGTCGAAGCCGGTGAAGTCGGGCATCGCCAGCGCTCGCAATGACTGGCGCATCCGGTCGGAGCGATAGTTGAAGCAGATGACGGCGTCGCCATCGCGCATCGGCGCCAACGCCGTGCCGTCCGCGTCGGCCATCACGAACGGCAACACGAATTCGTCAGTTGTTCCGGCGTCGTAGGCGCGCTGCACGGCGGCACGCGCGTCGGTCACCAGCGGGCCGTCACCATGCACAGCCGCGTTAAACCACGCGCCCGTCCGCTCCCATCGATTGTCGCGATCCATGCCGAAATACCGACCAGCGACCGAGGCTAAATGGGCGCGCCCGGTCGTACGCTGCAGCATCGTATCCAGAAAACCGAGCCCGCTGGATGGCGGGGTGTCGCGGCCGTCCAGCAGGGCGTGAACTACCACGCGCTCCACGCCTTCACGTGAGGCCATATCCACGAGTGCCAACAAATGCTCGTCCGTCGCATGGACGCCGCCGTTGCCGATCAACCCAACCAAATGCAACGTGGAGTGATTGGTCCGTGCCACATGACATGCCGCCAGCAGCGCCGGGTTTGCAAAAAACGACCCGTCTTCGATGGACGCCGAGATGCGGACGAGGTCCTGCATGACGACGCGACCAGCACCCAGATTCATGTGACCGACTTCGCTGTTGCCCATCTGGCCGGTCGGCAAGCCAACGGCGCGCCCCGATGCCTCCAACAGCGTTCGCGAGCGATTGCTCCAGATCGTATTCCAGTGCGGCGTCTTGGCCATCAGGATCGCGTTCCCGGTGCGGTCCTCGCGATAGCCCCAACCGTCCAGAATGATCAGCGCTACGGGGCGAACTGTACGTGCGGACATCCGGACTCGGGTGTGGGCCGATGAACATGCAAAGACTAGCCAGGAACTACATTCGCAGGTTGCGGGTGATGCAGTCCAACCGTGAATCTACTCTCGCTCGACAGACGCCACCAACGCCTCAGCGATGCAAACACGCACGATCCTGTTCTCGATTCTCCTGGTGACGACTGGCGCGCTCGACGTCGCGCTGATCCAGCGGCGCCAGCGCTATCGCGACGAAACTGCACGACTTCGTGACGGGATGTCGGCGATCGAGCGCAAACGCACCGACGCCATTCTCGCGAGCGAGGAAGATCAATCGGGGCTGATGCTTGAACTCATGCGCCGTCAGGCCGCCGGCGACGATGCCCTCCACTTGGCGATCGATACCGACTCCTCCACCATCATCTTCGAACGCGGAGGCGCCCTGTTGCGACGTTTTCCGGTGCGCATCGGACCCGAGCGTCGCGTCGGTGTACCCCCAGATACGCAGCAAGTGTCCGTGCCCCGCGGCACGCGAACGATCGAAAAGCTCCTCCGTGCAACGGATGTGTTCGAACTGCCCGCGTGGCTCTGGATCGACCGTGGACTGGCGATGCCGGACGAACGGGCGGGATCGGGATGGGCTGGCCCCGACGCGATCGTCACCAGCGGTGGCACGCTCATTTATGCCCTCCCCGCCAGCGGACCACTGGCCGACAGCAGTTATGTGATGCCGGGCGCCATTCGCGTCCCTTCCGCCGATCTCGCGGCTATTCGCGCCAACCTGGTGCGCGGCACAAAGGTCTACTTCTTTTGATGAGCGCGCCTATCGGAACCTCATCGCGCCGTCGATCCGCCGTCGACTGGTTGCTGGCAACCTTCGCGCTTGTGTCGCTCGGTGTGTCTGGCTGGCTGGTTCTCTCCACCGTGCGACTAAGATTTGCGCGAGACGTGGCGCGGCTTGTCTTCAACGACAATTCAGAAGCACTCGAACAGGCTCGGCTCCAAGCAGGTGCCGGCACTGACAGCCTCAAGGCGGAACTCGCTAAAGTGCCCGAGGCCGCGCCCGGCGGCCCGTACCTCGTCGTCTCGATCGCCGACCGTCGCGTCTGGTACAAGCAGGGCGACAGCGTGCTGTTCACCGCGCCTGTTGCGACGGGCAGCGGGAAGACGCTGGTCATCAAGGGGAACAACAAAGTGCTCCGTTTCGACACGCCGCGCGGACGCCTGGTGGTGCAGCGTCGAGATTCGGCGCCGGCGTGGATTCCACCCGACTGGCACTATCAGGAGCAAGCGAATCGCCGAGGACTCGGGTTGGTACAGCTCGAGCGTGGCGCGCCGATTACTACGAAGGACGGCGGCGAAGTCACTGTTGTCGGAAACGATGTCGTCCGCCGTTCGAAAGATGGCAGCGTTCGCACACTCACAGCCGCTGAAGGAAAGGAGATCGTCGCCGATGGCCGCATCGTCATTCCGCCATATGGAACGAATCAGCGGAAGTACATGGGCGTGCTTGGCGACTTCCGCTTGTACTTAGGCGACGGTTATGGGCTGCACGGAACCGACGTGCCCAGTTCGATCGGGCGCGCCGTAAGTCACGGATGCGTCCGAATGCGGAACGAAGACATCCGCGTGCTGTACCAGAAAGTGACGATCGGTACCCCGGTGTTCATTTACTGAATGAGCCCGCCACGCTGATTTGAAGGGCCTGGAACGGCTATATTTCCCGGTCCGTGATGGATCGTCTATATCGTATGCGATGTTGCAACGCTGCCGTCGCCGCGATCAACGATTCGTACCCTGACCCGTGGCCCCGATTTCGACTCCCGTGATTCGCCAAACCCGTCAATCTGTGACTGTCGCTTCGTCGCAGCCGGACGCGGAGCAAATGATGCGCACGCGACGCCCGCTGTGGGCCCTCGCGAGCGTCGTCGGTGCTGCCGTTGTGCTTGGCGTCGTGTCCGCGAGGCCGGCGAGTGCGCGAGTCCCAGCGGCGCGAGTGGTAACGATTGACTCCGGTGGCGCCGCGAACGGTTCACGTTCCACATTGCTGCGGGGCGCGGCCGCCTTTCTCGACTCGTTGCGCGGTCGCAGCGGTAAGCTGCGTGCTCGCTTCCTCACGCCGACACGCGTCGCGTCGATTCCCGTTCTACGATCGCTTTTTGGCGAACGCGATGTGCCACGCACCGGGATGTCCGCGCCAAGCGCCGATGACGGTAGTGCCGTTCGCGTCTTCGTGATGCGCCCGTTCGCCGACAAGGTTCGGGGACGCATCGGCAGCTATCACATTGGGACGTTCCCGAGCGAAATGCGCACAGCGCGCTCGTCGGCATACGAAAATCCCGAAGGGTTCATCGAAGTAACTGAAGACAACCGGAATGCAGCCATCTCCGAGCACTTCCGTCTGAACGATTTTCTGACGCACAATCAGGCGCCGGTGTGGCCCAAGTATCTCGTGCTGCGCGAGCCGCTGATCGACAAGCTCGAACTCGTCATCGCTGAGTTGAAGACGATGGGCGTCGCGGTCGGCAAGCTGCACGTCATGTCCGGTTTTCGCACGCCGCAGTACAACGAACAAGGCGTCGGTGCGGGGGGACGTGTGAAGGACAGTCGGCACCAGTTCGGCGACGCCGCAGACGTATATGTGGTGAACGGTACGCGAGACTGGATGGGCGATCTCAATGGCGATGGTCGCGTCGACACACGCGATGCGCAAATCCTCGCCGACGCAGCGGATCGCGTCGAGCGCAGCCATCCCGACCTCGTCGGCGGTGTCGGTATCTACCGCGCGACATCGGCGCACGGCCCGTTCGTGCACATCGACGTGCGCGGCACACGCGCGCGCTGGAGCACGCTGTAATGCGTCGTCGCGTTGCGATTGTGCTCAGCGGCCTCGCGGCTATTGCTGCGGTCGAGCTATACGAACCGCCCACCGAACTGATGGCGGGTTCGTCCGCCGAAAGCGCAAAAAACAGTGTCCCAGTCGTCGAGGCGGCGAACGTGTCACTCGGCCTCAGCGGCGACGTGCAGATGCACTTCGTTCGCGCCGGTGAACGCGTCGCGTTTCCGTTGCAGGTGCATGGATCGCCAATCGGCTTCACGTATCAGTGGGTGAAGGTTGGCAGCGACCAGAGCGGGGACGTGGCTCGCCCCATCGACAGCGACACCCTGTTGGCACCGCTCGAAGCCGGATTTTACGACCTCGTGGTTACTCGGTCCGGTATCAAGCAGCGACTCACCTCACCCAAACTGGCGGTGCTGGTGCCGTTCGAGCTCAAGCTCGGTAGCTCGCTCAACGGCTACTCCATCGGGCGCTATCCGTCGGAGTGGTCGCGCGACGAGCAGGGTGAACGACCGGCCGGTTTTGCCGAAGTGCGTGAAGACCAGATGGACCTTCCACTGACTCGTCATTTGAAGGTGCGGGATTTCATCACGCACGATTCGCAAACGCGTTGGCCTCGCTATGCCGCGATCGATTCGCGTGTGCTCGACAAGGTGGAGCTGGTGTTGCGTGAGCTGTCGCGACGTCGCGGTGAAGACGAGATCGATTTCTCGATGCAGGTACACAGCGGATTTCGCACCCCACTGCACAACGCCAGTGTCGAGGGCTCGGCGCGTGATTCGCGCCATCTCTACGGTGACGCGGCGGACGTCGCAATCGATGCCGATGGTGATGGCAAGATGACCATCTTCGACGCGTATCGCGTTGAGCAGGCCGTAGACTGGGTTGAGCGCCTGCATCCTGAACTTGCGGGCGGGTTAGGGGTTTACTCCAGTCGTCGCTTCGCCACGCCATATTGTCACATCGACGCGCGCGGCGTGCGTAAACGCTGGCGCGGTTGATCGACGGTTGAATCGCGGTTGAATCGAACGACGCGTTCGGCGCGTACGTGAGGCCACCGTTCGTGTTGCGTCACTCGTCTGCGTCCGTTCGTGACGCCGGAGAAGTTCGATGAATCCGTATGTCCGCGAACGCATCAGTCGAAAACTCGACACGTTGACCGACGAGCGGTTGTATCAGGTGCTCGACTACGTGGAGTTTCTCGAGACGAAATACGCCGAAAAGCCGGCGACGGTCGTCAACGTGTTCCAGCGATTCGCCGAGGGCGTCGAGGACAAGATGCGCTCGGGCGGCATTGCCGTCGGGACCATCTCCGACACGATGGGCTTCCTGAATAAGGCGATGGGTGTACTCAACGGCGTTGCTCAATCCACGATGTCCGTGGCCAGCGACGTCGTGAACGCCGCGAAGACAGCGGCGGATCAAGTCGCCGCCTCATCACCGTCCGCGTCGCCTTCAACGGCTCCGGTATCCGGACCCGTCGCCGGGCCACCGGTACCGCCAGTCCCCCCAGCGACGCCAGCAGCCGCTCCGACTGGCTGATCCTCGAGTCTCGCGGCTGCAGTCGGATTTCTCCCGATCGGTGCACACCGAATGGAGCGCCACATGATCGCCAACTCAATCGACGACAAGCCTCGCGCTGGGCGTACGCTGTTCAGCGCCATTTGGCTTATCCCCTCGTACGTCCGCATGTTGTTCGGCTTGATGCGCGATGCGCGCGTGTCCCGCCTCGATCGCCTCTTGGTGCTCGGCGCGCTGGCGTACGTGATCTCGCCGCTGGATTTCATTCCGGATGTCATTCCGTTTTTTGGGCAAGTAGACGACGTGTTCTTCGTCATGCTGGCCGTGCAGCGCTTGATGGACAACGCCGGAGAACGGGTGCTCCTCGATCACTGGCGAGGGCATCCCGACGATCTGTCCGCGCTCACCGTGTCGCGCGTGGTGGGGGCCGCAGGGTTCTTTTTACCGGCCCCGCTGCGGCGGCAGCTACGGCGCATGGCCCGCAAGGCCGAAGCGGTACCGATGTAGCGCCGGAGTTCGTACCGGTGGTGGGTGATTCGTCATGGGATCCCGCATGGCGATCGTCTGGAACCGCTGGACACCCGCCGCCACGTCGTCTATGCTTCAAAATGGCACCCTCGACTACTGAATCCATGAAGCCCGCCGCTGGGGAACACCCTGCGAGCGGGCTTTCGCGTAATGGCTCCGCTGCCGCATCCGCACGCTCGTCCAGAATTCGCGAGGATCTCGCCCTCACGTTTGACGATGTGCTGCTGTCGCCGCGACACTCGCTTATCCATCCAAAGGAAGTCAGCCTCAAATCGAGGCTCACGCGCGGTATCGCGCTGAACGTTCCGCTGGTGTCGGCGGCGATGGATACCGTCACCGAGAGCGAGATGGCGATCGCGATGGCGCGGGCCGGTGCGATCGGCGTGCTGCATAAGAACATGTCGATCGATCGACAGGCTGCGGAGGTCGATCGGGTCAAACGCTCAGAAAGCGGCATGATTCTCAATCCGATCACGTTGTCGCCAACGGCGTCGCTCCGGGAAGCGGTATCGCTCATGATGCGGTTCAAGATTTCCGGGGTGCCGATTGTCGACGAGGCTGGCCTGTTGGTCGGCATTCTGACCAATCGCGATCTGCAGTTCGAGCGCGACCTCGATCGGCCGCTGCGTGACGTGATGACGTCGGAGGATCTGATCACGGCACCGGTTGGCACGACACTCGACGAGGCCGAACGCATTCTCGGCAAGCATCGTATTGAAAAGCTGCCGGTGGTTGATGAGACGGGTTCGCTCAAAGGGCTGATCACCGTCAAGGATATTCATAAACGGCGGCAGCATCCGGATGCCAACAAGGACAAACACGGGCGCCTGCGCGTGGCCGCGGCAATCGGTGCCGGCGGCGACTACCTCGAGCGGGCACGTGCGCTCATTCAGGCCGGCGTCGACGTCATTGTGATCGATACCGCGCACGGGCACAGCGACGGCGTGCTGCAGGCGACAGCACGCGTGCGCGAAGCGTTCCCGGAGGTGCAGCTCATCGCCGGCAACGTCGCCACGCGAGCCGGAGCCGCCGCCCTGGTGGAGCGCGGAGTCGATGCGGTGAAAGTCGGCGTCGGTCCAGGGTCGATCTGTACGACGCGCGTTGTGACCGGGGTGGGCGTACCACAGCTGACCGCCGTCATGGACGCTGTAGAAGGGGCGGGCGATGTACCGGTGATCGCGGACGGCGGCGTCAAATATTCTGGTGACATCGTCAAGGCGCTTGCCGCCGGAGCGTCGAGTGTGATGATGGGATCGATGCTCGCCGGCACCGAGGAGAGCCCGGGCGAATCATTCCTGCTCGAGGGACGCCGATTCAAAATGATTCGCGGCATGGGCTCACTCTCCGCGATGCAGGACGGCAGCGCGGACCGGTATTTCCAGGACGGAGAGATGTCGCCCAAAAAACTCGTACCGGAAGGCATCGAGGGACGAGTCCCGTACAAGGGCCCGGTGGGCGACGTGCTGTTCCAGATGATCGGAGGACTGCGCAGCGGAATGGGCTACGTCGGGTGCGGCAGCATTGATCTGTTGCGTACGGACGCGGAGTTCGTGCGGATCACCACCGCGGGCCTGCGCGAGTCGCACCCGCATGATGTGACCATTACGCGAGAAGCCCCGAATTACTCGCTTTAACGCGACGTAGCTGGGGTCTGCTCGTTCTTGACTCCGTGTGGGCCACCGATCATCTTCGCCCGCTTCCCCGCCTCGGCGCGCCGTTTCGTGCGCGCCGACTCCGTCTGAACCGCCCGTGACGACTCGGTTACGGTATCTCAGGTCGCTCCTTCGAGAGGGTATTTCGTGGCCAGTATGAATCGAACGAAGTCGATCGATCTCCTCATGAAGGACGCCGGGGCAAACGGCGAAAGTGACCTCAAACGCACGCTAGGCGCGTGGTCGCTCGTCGGACTTGGCATTGGTGCCATCATCGGCGCCGGCCTGTTTGTTCGGACGGCGGCTGCCATCGCCGAACGCGCCGGACCGTCGGTGACGTTGGCATTCATGGTGGCGGGTATTGGTTGCGCGTTCGCCGGGCTCTGCTACGCCGAATTCGCCTCGATGATTCCGATCGCCGGTAGCGCATACACGTATTCGTACGCGACAATGGGCGAGTTGGTCGCGTGGATCATCGGTTGGGATCTGGTGCTGGAATACGCGGTCGGCGCTGCAACGGTCGCCATCGCCTGGAGTCAGTACTTCAACAAACTGTTGACGATTCTCGGTGCGAGTGCGGTCCCATATGAGTGGAGCCATTCGCCGTTCGAGACGATGGCCGGTACGGGAACGCATGGCATCATGAACGTCCCCGCGGTCATCGTGCTGCTGCTCCTCTCGTTGGTGCTGGTGCGCGGTACGCAGGAATCCGCGCTGCTCAATGGCATCATCGTGATAACCAAGGTCGCGATCGTCATGATGGTAATTGGGATCGGCTGGGGCTTCATGAATCCGGCCAACCACGTGCCCTATATCCCTGAAGCGACCACGTATACGACCAAGCTCGGGGTGACGCATGCGTATGGCGGCATCATGGGCATTCTTGGTGCGGCCGGCGTGGTGTTCTTCGCCTTCATTGGATTCGACGCCGTGTCAACGGCGGCGCAGGAAGCGAAAAACCCTTCGCGCGACATGCCGATCGGTATTCTGGGATCGCTGGTCGTGTGCACGCTGCTGTACGTCTTATTCGCGCACGTGCTCAGCGGCATCGCCACCGTTGACGATTTCCGTGGCGCGGGTGGTGAAGCCTCGGTCGCGTACGCCATCGAGAAGTACATGATTGGCTACGGTTGGCTGGCGAAGCTGGTCACTGTCGCGATTCTCGCCGGCTTCAGCTCGGTGATTCTCGTGATGCTGCTCGGACAGTCGCGTGTGTTCTACTCGATGAGCCGAGACGGATTGGTGCCGAAGGTGTTCTCGGATACGCACCCGAAGTACCGCACGCCATGGAAGTCGAATTTACTCTTCTTCTTCTTTACCGCCGCGTTCGCCGGATTTTTGCCCGATAGCATTGTCGGTGAAATGACGAGCATCGGCACGCTGTTCGCGTTCATCCTGGTCTGCATCGGCGTCGTCATCCTGCGCGTGCGCCGACCGGACCTGCCGCGTGCGTTCAAAGTGCCAGCCGTGTGGGTGGTCGCGACCCTCGGCGTGATCGTCTGCGGCGCGATGATTTACGGACTCGGCCCTGACACGTGGATTCGACTGATCGTGTGGCTGGTGATCGGGTTGGCGTTTTACTTCGGCTACGGTAAGCAGCACAGCCTGCTAAACAAAACCGCTAAGTAGCCGCGACGTCCGAAACGTTCGGCACGTCACTCTGCTATCATTGGACGGCGCCCGGGTGGACTCTGGCGCCGTCCTCTTTTGTAACTATGTCGTGATGAATCCCACCGCATCTGACTTGATGGCTGTACCCGACTCGCGCGCGAACGCCATCCGTGGTTTCGCGGAAATGTTTCGCTCGGGTATGACCGTCGCGCTCTCTACGCACATCAATGCCGATGGCGACGGCTGTGGATCCGAGACGGCGTTCGCGCGTCTGCTGGCGCAGCTTGGCGTGAAGGTGCGCATCGTCAATCCCACGCCGTGGCCAAGCATGTTCGACTTTTTGCTGGGGCCAGATATTGAGGAGGCGAGTGGACGCGGCGCAAAGGCCTTGGATGGGATCGATGCGTTGGTGGTGCTCGATATCAACGATGTGCGGCGATTGGGGTCGCTGGCCGATCATGTGCGCGCGCTCTCGGTGCCGATCGGCGTGATCGATCATCACGTCGCGGGCGACGAGCCGGTAGGCCAAACGGCATTCGCTGATACGTCCGCGTGCGCGACCGGCGAATTGGTTTATGACTTTGCAACGACGCTGGATCTTGAAGTGACGCCGACGATTGCGCAGTCGCTGTACTGCGCCATTCTCACCGACACGGGAAGCTTCCGTTTCAGCAACACCACACCCCGCGCGCATGCGGTCGCATCTGCACTGTTGACGGCAGGCGTCAACCCTGAGGAGATGTACCGGCGCATCTACGCGCAGGTCAGCGTCGGCAAACTCCGCTTGCTTCGCGATGCACTCTCCTCACTGGAAGTCGATGGCGCGCTTGGCCTCTCGTGGATTTCGGTTGAAGCCGGCGCGATGGAGAAATACGATGTCACGAGCGAAGAGTTGGACGGCATCGTCGAGCATCCGCGGTCGATCGCGGGCACGCGTCTCGCGCTGTTCTTTCGCGACCTCGGACACGGCAAGGTGAAAGTGTCCTTTCGCAGCACCGGTTCGGTCGATGTGCAGCGACTCGCGCGATGCTACGGTGGCGGCGGACATGCAAAGGCATCGGGCGCGATGTTGAGTGGCGCATTGGACATGGTGCGGAGCCGAGTGGTGGCCGACGCTCGCACGTATCTCGAAGCGGGAACGTTGCCGGTTCCCTGAAGACGTTCGGTCGCGCGCCTACCGACGAGTATTCGCCGAGAGCGTCCGCGCCTGTTTGGGCCATCGCTTGAAGAGCGCGGCGGTGTCCGCGGCCGGTACGAACGCCATCAGTGTTGGCGACTCTTGCGGGTTGACGATGGACCAGAGCCAGCCGTCGCGATACGACACCCACGATGCGTTTGGCAGCGGCCAGCTGACGAGGTACTGT
>JBBQDB010000063.1:0-22380 GCA_038319245.1 Gemmatimonadales bacterium | reverse complement strand
GACACTCGGCGCGATGGGGCTGCCGTCGGGCAGTAAGCTACGCGGGCCGCATCGGTCGGCCGCCGCCGATGGACGATCAACGTTGGTGACACGAGGGGCGTCGTCTATTCGCGACGCCCCTCGCTTGCGCGAAATATTTAGTGTAGCCTAAATTATTGATGTGGATACACTGAACCCAAAAACTGCCAGCTACGAAAAGGCACACGACGCCGAGGTGCTCCCCTCGAGCGCGAGCGACCCGATCATGCCGACCGCTACCGCAGAGCCGGGGTGGGCACGCGCTCGTCTCGCTCCTTCGCTCGCCGAGGTGCATCGGTCGGTGGACGTGTCCGGCACCACCTGGTTTCGGAAGATGCTGGCCTTCGCCGGGCCCGGATATCTCGTCGCCGTCGGCTACATGGACCCAGGCAATTGGTCGACGGACCTCGCCGGCGGATCGCAGTTCGGGTACACCCTGCTTTCCGTTATCCTGCTCTCCAATCTGATGGCGGTGCTCCTGCAGGGCCTCGCCTGCAAGCTTGGTATCGCGACCGGGCGTGACCTCGCACAAGCGTGCCGCGATCACTATTCGCCCCGCGTCTCGTTCACGCTCTGGGTGATGTGTGAGATCGCGATTGCCGCGTGTGATCTCGCGGAGGTTATCGGCACTGCCATCGCACTCAATCTGCTTTTTGGTATTCCGATGACGTGGGGCATTCTGCTTACCGCGCTCGACGTGATTGTCGTGCTCTATCTGCAGAACAAAGGATTTCGGGTCCTCGAAGCGCTGGTGATTTCGCTGATCGGCATCGTCGGTGGGTGCTTTCTCTTTGAAATGGTGATCTCGCGCCCGGATATGATCGCCGTCGCCAAGGGCTTCATCCCAACACCCGAGATCATCACCGATCCGACCAAGCTATACATCGCCATCGGCATTCTCGGCGCAACGGTCATGCCCCACAATTTGTATCTGCATTCATCCATCGTGCAGACGCGCAAGTACGCCGAAAATGCAGAAGGTAAGCGCGACGCTGTGCGATACGCGTTCATCGATTCCACGATCGCATTGACCTTCGCGCTGTTCATCAACGCCGCAATCCTGATCGTCGCCGCGGCCACGTTTCACACGAGCGGCAATACGCAGGTTGCCGAAATTCAGGATGCGCACAAGCTGCTGACGCCGCTGCTCGGCGTCGGTGGTGCGAGTGCGGTTTTTGCGCTCGCGTTGCTGGCGTCGGGTCAGAATTCGACGTTGACCGGGACGTTGGCCGGACAAATTGTCATGGAAGGCTTTCTCGATCTGCGTATTCGGCCTTGGCTGCGGCGGCTCATCACCCGCGCGATAGCCATTGTGCCGGCGGCGTTCGTGGCGATCTTTTATGGATCCAGTGGCACTGCAAAGCTGCTGATCTTCAGTCAGGTGATTCTCTCGCTGCAGCTCTCCTTTGCCGTCTTCCCTCTCGTCCGGTTCACCTCCGAGCGCGCCAAGATGGGTGCGTTCGTGAACTCGCCCGCGCTACGCGCGCTGGCGTACTCGGTGGCGGTGGTCATCGCCGTGCTCAACATGTGGTTGCTCGCGCAAACTGTGCGCGAGTGGGTGAGCTGATGTATCAGCGCATCCTCGTGCCGATGGAGCACTCGTCGTACGACCAGACGATTCTCGAGCACGTGCGTCAACTGGCGCGCCTGTGCAATTCGAGTCTGCTTTTGCTGCATGTCGCTGACGGTTTTGCCGCGCGTCATCTAAGGTCGCTGGCGCTGCGTGAGTCGGAGGAGATGCTCGCTGATCGGGTGTATCTCGAGACAACGTGCGCCGCATTGCGCGCCGATGGATTTGACTGCGAATCGATGCTGGCCGGCGGAGACCCCGCGTCCGAGATTGTCGCGGCGGCTGAACGTGAGTCGTGCGATCTGATCGCGATGGCCGTGCACGGACATCGCGGGCTGCAAGATGTGATTTACGGCAATACGGCGAACACCGTCCGTCACCGTTCGCTGGTGCCGGTGCTGATGGTGCGCGACCGTCGGCCTGCGACCACGCGCTGAGTAAGAGAAATGCACGCGCGCAAAATCGATCCCAGCGCCACGCAACCGGCAGCGGTTGCTCCGACGACCGCCCCGTCGCTGACCGAGCCAGTCGAAGACTATCTCAAGGCGATGTACGAACTCGAGCTGCGATACGGTGTCGCGGCGACGAGTGACGTTGCGGGCGCGCTCGATGTCGCACCTGCATCTGTGACCGGCATGGTGCGTCGGCTCGCGGCGCAGGGCTACGTCACGCATGTGCCGTATCGCGGCGTCCAGCTCACCGAAGCAGGACGCACGGCTGCACTTCGCACGATTCGGCGGCATCGCATTCTCGAGAGCTATCTCGCGACGGTGCTCGGCTTTCCGTGGGATCAGGTACACGCAGAAGCCGAACGTCTCGAACACGCCGCGTCGGATGAACTCATTGAACGCATGGCCGCTGCACTCGGTCATCCCACATCCGATCCGCACGGCGCGCCCATTCCCACCGTCGACGGTCAGGTCGATCTGCGTCGGCATCGACGGCTCGCCGATCTCGCGATCGGTGAGCGCGCCACGATGGTGCAGGTGAGCGACAAGAATCCGCAGCTGCTTCGGTATCTCGCAGAAATTGCGCTGCAGCCAGGCGTCGAGGTGACGTTGCTCGCTCGGGCACCGTTCGACGGACCGATCACGCTGCGCGTTGGTGACGCAGAGTCTGTCGTGGGACCGACGTTGGCTGCGCAGGTCTTGGTCGATGCAACGGCTCCGGCTCACGCTTCAGCTCACGCCACGACGCCGGTGTCCACGCCGCGGTCCACCAAAGGGCGCGCGTCGCGGCGCTGAGTTTGATGTGTTTCGACAACTGTCCGCGGAACCACCTGCCACCGGTGTTCGTTCCGTCGTCGTGAAGACGTTGAAGTGCTACCTCCGACATGTGTTGCTGACGACTGTGCTCCTGCCGTCGGCGTACGCGTCCGCACAAGTGAATCCGTCGGTTGTGCCAGCACCATCGCCAGCCGCGTCGCTCGTTTCTGCGTCCGCGTCGCCGAGTCGCTCGCCGACCTTTGGCCGACAGGCAGCGACGCCTCGTGGGATCGCCATCGATGCGCGCATGGCCACTGACTACGGACTCCATGTAGGCGATCTCGCACGACTCGCGGCGACACCTGGAACGGTTGGTGACACCGTGCGAATTGCGGCGATCATCGAGCGTCGTGCCGATCCGTCCGAAGTGGCGCGGCAGGAGTACCGTGTGCGCTTGCATCTCGACCAGCTGCAGCAATTGCTCGGCCTTGATGATCGTGTGGATCGTTTTGCGGTTGGCACGCGTCCCGGCATCTCTCCCGATTCGGCAGTCGCACGCATCAATCATGTGGCGTTCGGATTTCGTGCGCACAAGTCGCGCGATGTCGCTGTTGGCAGCTCGCGAACCTTTCGCGTCGTCGAGCGCTTTCATCGTGCAATTGGCATCATCACGGTTGTCGCAAGCGCCGTGTTCCTGCTCTGCCTTTTGCTCCTCACCGTCGAAGAGCGTCGTCGTGACATCGCCGCACTGCGTCTGATGGGCGTGTCGCGCGCGACCGTCGTGCGTTCGGTGGTGATCGAAGCAGCGTTGGTGTCACTCATTGGCAGCGCGCTGGGCGCGATCATTGGATGGATCTGTTCAGTGCTGGTGAATGCGCACTACCAGGCGGTGTATCGCACGCCACTGACGTTCGCGCTGCTCACGCCAAGCATCTTTGCCTTCGCGACGGGGTTGTCGCTCCTGTTGGGCGTTGTAGCGGGCGGATTGGCCGCGTGGCGACTCGTGCGCACGCCGCCGCTCGCGCTGCTGGGGCGTTAACGCATGCGTTTCACGCTTGCCTTCGCGACGCTGCGACGTCATCCCGCGCGCACGTTGCTCGCCATCGTCGGCATCGCTGTTGCGGCGGCCTTGTTGCTCGACATGGTGATGCTCGCGACTGGTATGAGCGAGTCGTTTCGTTCGTTACTCCTGAGTCGTGGCTATCAATTGCGCATTGCTCCCAAAGGCACACTACCCTTTGACAGTGAAGCGACGATCGACGGGGCCGGCGCGATCGTCTCCGCGCTTCGTGCGTCGCCCGATATCGCGGCGGTGAGCCCGATTCTTGGCGCGACGCTGTCGCTGCCCGGCAGCGCCATCCCAACCGCATTCGCGCTCGGACTCGAACCTGACGTACAGGGCGACTACACCGTGCAACGTGGTGGAAATATCGTGGGCGGAGACAGTGCGCTCGTCTTCGTGGTCGTCAGCAAGACATTCCTCGAGCGCACCGGGCGGAAGATCGGAGATACGGTGACCATCGCCGCTGGTATCGATGCGCAGCTCCGAACGGCGGCCCGCACGCGGCGCGCGGTCATTGCCGGCGAAGGGCGCTTTTTCTACGTGCCGAACGAAACGCCAGTGATCGCGCTGGCATTGCCAGCACTCCGCGCGATGCTCGGCGCATCGTATCGCGATCGGATGTCGATGGCGATGGCGGAGTCGCGCCTGAACGATTCGTCGCACGTGGAGCAGGTCCGAAGCTGGATCGCATCCACACAGCCCAAAGTCACGGCGATCTCGACGGAAACCGCAATCCGTCAGGTCGAGGAGCGCCTCTCGTATTTTCGCCAACTTGCCTTTGTGCTTGGTGCGATCAGCCTCGGCATCGGCTTTCTGCTCGTGAGTACACTGGTCACGCTGTCGGTCAACGAACGGCGCGGTGAGATCGCAGTCCTGCGCGCGATTGGCACGCAAAAGGTCGGCGTGCTGCAGCAAGTGCTGCTCGAAGGATTGATGCTGAGCGGCGCCGGAATCATCGCCGGTCTCGCGCTCGGCGTCATCTCCGCACAGTGGTTAAACACCATTCTTCGGGACTTTCCGGGGCTGCCCGCGTCGTTCGACTTCTTTGTCTGGAGTCCTGGGGCTGCGTGGCGCTCACTCGCGTTGTTGCTCGTGTCGGGTACGGTCGCTGGTCTGCTGCCCGCGTGGCGAGCGTCATCGATGCCGGTCGCTCGTGCGCTGCGCGAGGAGGCCGTCGGATGATGCTGCCTAGGTGTAGGCATTGGTTTCGCGAGTGTTTCACGACGACAGAGGCATGCACGAGATGAACCATTTGCGTCGCGATAACGCCGTGTTGCAGTGCACGGACGTTGTACGCTCCTATCGCATGGGTGACGCCACGGTGACGGCGGTGCGCGGCGTCTCCTTGCGAATCGATCGCGGAGAGTTTGTCGCGATCACCGGTTCGTCCGGTTGTGGCAAGAGCACGCTGCTGCACCTTCTCGGCGCTGTGGACGTCCCGACCTCCGGCACCGTTTTAGCAAACGGTCGCGACACTTCGATGCTCAGCGATCACGATGCGACGGATTTTCGTTTGCGCCACATCGGCTTCGTCTTTCAGCGGTTCTATCTGATGCCGACCCTATCGGCGGCAGAAAATGTCGAGTTGCCGATGGCCGAAGCTGGTGTCGCTCGCGCCGCGCGTCGCGCGCGCGCACGGGAACTCCTCGGCTATGTCGGACTCGGTGATCGGATGGGGCATCGTCCCACTCAACTCTCGGGCGGAGAGCAGCAGCGCGTGGCAATCGCGCGCGCGCTCGCTAACCGTCCGTCGCTGCTGTTGGCGGACGAACCGACCGGCGAGCTTGATGCCGCCACCGGTGAGCAACTCCTCGAACTTTTTGGTCGCCTCAATCGTGATGGCACGACGCTCGTCTTCGTGACGCACGACGCCGTCGTTGCACGAGCAGCCGATCGCGTTATTCGCCTCAAGGACGGCCATGTTGAATCGGACACGATAAATGTACCGTCAACGAACGCGTCGTTGAACGTATGACGATCGGGTCTCCCGCCGCTGCGGGGCAGAACGGAAGCGCCGAGAACGACGCTTCGCATTCTGCATCGAAGTCAGCCTCACGATCCACCTCGCGCCTGCTGCTCGCGCGGTTGTTGGCGTGGCGCAGCGTGTCGTATCGACCGTGGAGATCGTTGCTGCTGTGTGCGGGCTTCGGGATTGGTGTTGGTGTGATGATCGTGTTGCTGGCGGTCGGCGAAGCGATGGTCTCGCAGGCGAGTCAGGAGCGATTGGTCGGTGGCGGGCAGATCACCGTGCTACCCGAGGGAATCGACATCGAGGTGCTGACGACCGGTGGTTTGGGCGGATTGTTCTTTTCGGTGCCCAATGCGCGCTTCGTGCATCGACAGGTGTTGGCCGCGCCACGGCTTGCGGACGCCATTGGCACGGTGGCCCCGCAGCTCGAGGGAAAGCTGCTCTATCTGACGACCGCTGACGGCGTCGAACATCCGGTGCGCGCGAGCGGTGAGATTCCGTCCGCGACACGTGCGCTCGGTGCAATGCCTAGTGTGTCTGCGGGCGCATGGAACGACGATGACGGGGATCGTCGATGGGTGACACCCACGCTGGCCGAATGGCGTCACGATATCGATCACTTTCACGTGCCGCCTGCGGGCATGGCCAATCGCGATACGTGGAGCGAGTGGCACTACTTCAACGTGATTTCGCCGGACGCAAACCGGTGGGCGTTCATTTCGTTCATCGTCGGCGGCGATGTCACGGGCGACAAGTGGGGCGGGCAAGTGCTCGTGACGTTGCACGAGCGTGGCCGAGCGCCGCGTCGATTCAGCACTGCCGTGCCGCGAAGCCGCGTGCGTTACTCAACGACCGATGCGGATTTGGTGATTGGTGACGCGAGTGTCCATGTGCAGCCCGACGGACGCTATGCGATACACGCGACTGCTCGCGACGAACAGAGCGGCGCGCCGCTTGCTGTTGATTTCATCGTGTCGCCAACGCCCCATGTTGATTTCCCCGGCGCGACGCTCGTCAGCGGTGATTTCGCATCGGGGTATGCTGTACCTGGTCTGCGTGCGACTGCAACTGGATCGATCTGTGTCGCGGCCGTGTGCGATCGGTACGACGAGGTGCAGTCGTATCACGATCACAACTGGGGTGGTTGGCGTGGCGTGACCTGGGAGTGGGGTGCGACACGTGCCGGGCAGTATACGCTGCTGTACGGACGGGTGACCCCGGAAGACACCGCGGGCTCGGATGCACCGCTGTTCGTGTACGTGACTGATAGCTCCGGCTTTCTCGCGCTCTTTCGACCGAAATTGATTCGCTACGACGATTCGCGCACGGTCGTGACCAAAGATGGACCGCTTAAAGTGCCCGCGTACGCCGAGCTGTTCGATATTCGCGGCAACGACACGTTAAAGCTGTCGCTCGCCATCGATGACGCGGTCGCTTCGGATACGCGCGACGCGAGTGCACAGCGTGGTGATGGCACCACGCCGCGTGCGCTGCTTCGCCCATGGTTCATTCAAATGGCGGGTGAAGCGACGATCACGGGCCGCGTTCGTGGCGCAGTCCTCAGCGGGCACGGACGCGGCTTCTTCGAGACGTATCGCTAGTGCTGCGGCATCTACTTCTCAGCGGAAGCGTTCGCCCACGAGCTTCATCACAGACGACGACAGCGCGCGTTCCTTGACGAGCGCTTTGAGTCGTATGCCGTGGCTACGTGCCTGCGGACGTTGCCCTGCGTCGATGTTGAGCCAGATGGCGTCGAGGAGCGCGCGCGCTTCGGCGTCAGAGTCGCCAATCGCCGACGCATCGACGGCAAGGCGATTCATCGTAGCCGCGGAAAGCAGAGTGGTCAGTATATGAGGTCTCTGTGAGAAGGAGGATGTCTACTGCTTTGCCATTCGTGTGACGCTGTCGGTCTGTGACGAGAATCAGTACGATTCGTGGCATGACGCTCGATGCCACGCTCGATACGACACACGCACGCACGCCAGCCACGCTCCGACTCGGCACTCAAGGGTGGAACTACGCCGCGTGGGTTGGCCCCTTCTATCCGGACGGCACGCGTGCACCGGATTATCTGCGCACGTTCTCTCGCGCCTTCGACACTGTCGAAGTGGATTCGACCTTCTATGCGATTCCTGCCGCGAGTACCGTGCGTGGGTGGGCCGCGAGGACTCCTGAGTCGTTCACCTTCGCGGTGAAATTGCCGCAAGAGATCACGCACGAGCGCCGCTTTGTCGACGCACTGGACGTGCTGAGCGCATTCCTCGAGCGGATGCAGGAGCTGGGGCCGCGACTGGGGCCCGTACTCATTCAGTGTGGCCCTGATTTTTCGCCGCTCGAGCGAGGCTCGTTGCAGGATTTTCTCGCCGCGCTGCCTGACACGCAGCGATTTGCGATCGAGTTTCGCCAACGTGCGTGGATCAGCAAGGACACACTGACGATGCTGCGCGCGTCTCGTGTCGCACTCGCGTTGAGCGACGGCCGTTGGATTCCGCGCGACTGGTTACTCAAACTCTGCGAGCGCCCGACGGCGGACTTCAGCTATCTGCGCTGGATGGGGCCTGATCGTACGATCACCGACTACTCGCAGCTCCAGGTGGATCGCTCTGCCGAACTCGATGCATGGGCCGCAATGATTCCTGTGCTCCAGGGTCAGGTTCGCGAAGTCTATGGTTATGTCAACAATCACTTCGCCGGTCATAGCCCGGCGTCCGTCCGCATGTTGCAACAGCGACTCGGCATCGGCGTCGTCGATCCCGCCGGTATAGGCGAACAACCGTCGCTCTTCTAACGTCCATTTTCAGGAGACCCACGCTAAGTGGGTCGGTCTTCTTTAGGTTTCTGCCATGTCAAATCCGGAATCTTCCCCAGAGGCGCTGCTGACTGACAGCACCGCCGAGTCCGCCTCCGTGCAAGTGCCCGCCTTGGCGAGTAACGTCGCTGAGCGATTGCTTCGTGGCGAGTCGAAGACACCGCATGATGTGCTGGGCGCGCATCCAGCCACTGTGCATGGCGTTAATGGCGTGGTCGTTCGTGCGCGTGATCGCGACGCGCAGACTATGACCGTGCTGGTCGACGATGTGCGGTATCCGATGGAGCAAGAGTACGGCGAGCTGTTCGTCTGCTTCATTCCAAGCGCGACGCTGCCGATGCATTATCGCCTTCGTGCGGACTTCGCGGACGGGCGGCACGAGGAATTCGAGGATTCATATCGATTCCTGCCCACCCTCGGTGACATCGATCTGCACCTGTTCAACGAAGGTCGTCACCTTCGGCTGTGGGAGAAGCTTGGCGCACATCCGCGCGTGATGGATGGCGTGGAAGGAACATCGTTTGCCGTGTGGGCGCCCAACGCGGCGCGCGTCTCGGTGATCGGTTCGTTCAATGGGTGGGATGGACGCATTCACGTCATGCGGATGCTCGGCATCAGTGGTGTCTTCGAGATTTTCATTCCGGGTATCGGCGCGGAGACGCTGTACAAGTACGAGATTCGCTCGTTCACCGGTCGGATTCGTGTAAAGACCGACCCGTACGCGGCCAAGATGGAGCAGGCGCCTGGATTTGCATCTATCGTGCAGCAGCGCAGCCAGCATACGTGGCGCGACAGTGGTTGGTTAGCGAAGCGCGCCGACGCGGACCCTGTACGCGAGCCGATGAACGTGTATGAGGTGCACCTCGCGTCGTGGATGCGTGGCGAGGATAATCGCCTGCTCACGTACGGCGAGCTTGCGCCACGTCTTGCGGCACATGTTGCGCGCCTCGGCTTCACACATGTTGAGCTGCTGCCGGTGCAGGAGCATCCGTTCGGTGGTTCTTGGGGCTATCAGGTCGGTGGCTATTTCGCCCCCACGTCGCGTCACGGGACGCCGGATGATTTCCGCGCGTTTGTGGACACGTTGCATCAAGCGGGCATTGGCGTGCTGCTCGATTGGGTGCCGGCACATTTTCCAAAGGACGACTGGGCGCTACGTCGATTCGACGGCACGGCTTGTTACGAGCACGAAGATCCGCGGCTCGGCGATCACCCCGAGTGGGGAACGCACATCTTCAACTACGCGCGGCACGAAGTACGCAACTTCCTGCTCGCGAATGCGCTGTACTGGATCGAAGAATTTCACATCGACGGGATTCGAGTCGATGCGGTCGCGTCGATGTTGTATCTCGACTACGGGCGCGAGGCTGGCCAGTGGCTTCGGAATAAGTACGGGGGACGCGAAAATCTCGAAGCCGTCTCGTTCGTCAAGCTGCTCAATCACTCAATTCACACGCTTTTTCCGGGCGTCGTCACAATCGCCGAAGAGAGCACCACGTGGCCCAAGGTCACGCATTCCATCGCTGATGGCGGCCTAGGCTTCACCTTCAAGTGGAACATGGGGTGGATGCATGATACGCTCGACTATTTCCGTGTCGATCCATTCTTCCGCAAGGGTTCGCACAACAAGTTGACGTTCGCGATGATGTATGAGTACAGCGAACGTTTCATGAATCCGCTGTCGCACGATGAAGTCGTTCATCTCAAGAAATCGCTGCTCGACAAGATGCCGGGCGACGCTTGGCAGCGCTTCGCCAATCTGCGCACGCTCATCGGGTACTCGATTACACGGCCCGGTAAATCGCTGTTCTTCATGGGGACGGAGATCGCGCCAAACCGCGAGTGGAATCACGATGCGAGTCTGGATTGGCATCTTGCGGAGGATCCACGTCGACAGGGCATCGTCGCGTTCATGGAAGCGTTGGGTGCGCTTTACCTGGGCAACGGCTGCTTCTGGCGACACGATCACGATCCCTCGGGCTTTGCCTGGATCGCCGTTGATGACGGCGACCAATCGGTGCTATCGTATGCGCGTTTCGATGGCGCTGCGCATGCGGTCATCGTGCTCAACCTCACGCCGGTACCGCGCGCCGAGTATCGCATGGGCGCTCCAGCGGTAGGTACGTATCGATACACGCTCAACAGCGATGCGCCGGAGTTCGGTGGTAGTGGGTACGCCCTCCCGGCAACCGTCGAAACGGAGGACGTGCCGTATCACGGCTTCGCCCAGTCGATCGTGTTGACACTGCCGCCGCTCAGCATGCTCGTGCTCTTCCCTGAATCGGTTCCCGAGGACGCGGCGCCGATCATCGAAGTCGCTGTTGTCGACGAGCTGCGACGGGTCGTCAACAGCGACGACGCGCGCGCATTACCCACGACGACAGTGTCGGAAGCGTCGCCTAACGCGACGTCAGCGAAGCTCAAGTCGTCAAAGCCCAAGGCGTCGAAGGCCGAGAAGCCCGCGAAGGCAGCGAAGCCCGCGAAGGTCGAGAAGCCGATGAAGGCAGCGAAACCCGCGAAGGCAGCGAAGCCCGCGAAGGTAGAGAAGCCGACGAAGGCCGAGAAGCCCGCGAAGGCAGAGAAGCCCGCCAAGGCAGCAAAGGCGAGCAAGGCTTCCAAGACGATGGTGCAGGTCGCTGACAAGCCAGCAAAGCTAGCAAAGGTTAAACGGATCGTCGCGGATGCATCGCCCACGCAGCAACCCGTCAGCTCGGTGGATCAGGCGAAGGCGGCGATGTCGGCCAAGGCTGCGGCACGCGCCAGCGCCGTCAAGAAGGGGTACCTCGGCGAGACAGAGAAGAACCGGACCACGGGCAAGGCCACCCTCAAGTCGCAAAAGCCCGCCAAGGAATCACCGGCGCCGTACAAGGACGAAGAGGACCCGGCGTGAGTCGCATGTCGGCGCGCACCGTGACGTTCGGTTTACTCACGGTGCTCGCCGCCGGGGTTTGTGTACGGCTCGGCTTCTGGCAGCTCGCGCGGCTCACTGAACGGCGCACCAAGAACGCGCTCGTACTCGCACGACGATCAACGGCGCCGGTATCGGTGAGCGCATTGCGGGGGCAGGATACAAGCGTCATTCACTGGCGTCATGTCACCGTGCACGGCGTTGCTGACTATGGCGCGGAGATGCTGCATGCAACACGCTCGCAGAACGGCTCCGTTGGCGTCCATCTGCTCACCCCCGTGCGCCCGCTCGATGGTGCGTGGGGTGATACCGCGATTGTCGTGATTCGTGGATTCGTCAATGCGCCTGACGGTCGCACCATCGACTTCGCGCAGGCCCGCGATGCCGACACGCTCACGTTCGAGGCATTGGTGACGGAGTTTCCGCCTCCGACGCCAGGTGCCGTGGAAATGCCATCGGCGGCGCGCGATGTGCGCGCGTTGGATCGTGATACGCTGCAGACGATGATGCATCGTCCGCTCGCGCCATTCGTGTTGCTCGCGCTCGGCGACACCATACAACGTGATGTCACACGTCCTACACGCGTGCCGCCGCCGTCACTCAGCGAAGGCCCGCACAAATCGTACGCCTATCAATGGTTCGCGTTCGCTACGGTGTTTTGCATTGGGTTCTTTGCGGTGGCGCGGTCGGAAAAGCGTCGCGCTGAGCAACGCGCGCTCGGTCACTGAATGTTCAAGTAAGTTCAGACGATCGCCGAGGAGCGCGAGTATTGCTCTATTTGCAATCTCGCTCGGACAATGTCTTCGCTGCAGAGTTCGAGGACGGCGACCCGGTCTCGCACGCCGAGGCGGCAGCGGTCGCGCTGAATCGTCTCTTTCGATCCGCGACTCCAGACTCGGTGCGCGTGGTGACGCGTCCGTCGTCGTTCTGGAAATGGCTGGCGTGGGGCGGAATTGGTGTGCTCGGACTGTTTGTGCTGGCCATTTATCGACAGCTGCGCTCACCGACGTACACGCCGGCGAAATGAACCACGCGCGTTCATAGCGCACCGGCAAAACCGCTCCGTCACGAACGTGGCGCCGACCTTCCGTCGCATGCGTGACATGTACTGCCGCCCAACTGTTACGCACACCACAGGCAGGCACCGACGGAACGAGACCGCGCAGACGGCCAGCACCGCCGAATGGAATGGCATGCTGGCTTAGGCTACTATCGAGCGCTCGACTTACGCCCGCCCGATGCTGCTGTACTGAAAGCCAAGCGCACGCACGTCGGCCGGGCGATACACATTGCGCAGATCTACCAGAATCGGTGACGTCATCGCCGACGCCACGCGCGACAGGTCCAGCGCGCGAAACTCGTTCCACTCGGTGATGAGCACAAGCACGTCCGCACCTTGCGCGACATCGTATGCGTCTTCGCACCATGTCACACCCGGCAACAACGGCTTCGCTTCGTGCATCGCCGCCGGATCGAACGCGCGCACACTCGCGCCCGCGTCCTGCAACGCCGGTACGATGGCCAGACTCGGTGCGTCACGCATATCGTCGGTGTTGGGTTTGAACGCCACGCCAAGTACACCCACCGTTTTGCCGCGCAGACTACCACCCGCTGCCGCAATGACGCGCGATGCCATCGCGCCCTTCCGTGTGTCATTCACCTGCACCACGGTCTCTACAATGCGTGCCGGCGAGCCGTATTCCTGCGCCGTGCGCACAAGCGCGATCGTATCTTTCGGGAAGCACGAGCCGCCGTAGCCTGGTCCTGCGTGCAAAAACTTCTTGCCGATGCGGCCGTCGAGGCCCATGCCACGCGCGACGTCTTGCACGTTCGCGCCCACCTTCTCGCACAGATCCGCGATCTCGTTGATGAACGTGATCTTGGTCGCGAGAAACGCGTTGGCCGCGTACTTGGTCAGCTCCGCCGTTTCCAACGTCGTCATGACGATCGGCGTTTCGGTGAGATAGAGCGGACGATACAGCTCTTGCATGACGGCTTGGGCGCGCTCGGTTTCAGCGCCGATGACGACGCGATCGGGGCGCATGAAATCACCAATCGCTGATCCTTCGCGCAAAAACTCCGGGTTCGATGCAATATCGAATTCGGCCGCAGGATTCGTTTCGCGAATGATCTGCGCAACGCGACGTCCTGTGCCAACCGGTACCGTACTTTTGGTCACTACGACCGTGTAGCCCGTGAGTGCGCGCGCAACGTCAGCCGCGGCCGCTTCGACGAATCGCAGATCGGCATGACCATCACCGCGACGCGACGGTGTGCCAACGGCAATGAACACCGCGTCGGCCACGGCTACGGCCGCCGCAAGATCGGTCGTGAAATCAAGCCGACCGGCTTTCATCCCCTTGGCGACGAGCTCGTCGAGCCCAGGCTCGTATATCGGAATTTCATCGTTACGCAGCCGCTCGATCTTGGCCGCGTCGAGATCCACGCACGTCACATGCGGGCCGAATTCTGCAAAGCACGCGCCGGATACAAGACCCACGTAACCAGTGCCGATCATGGCAATCTTCATAACGCGATCAATCTCCGATGCGGTAGTAGTCGCGATACCACGCGATGAACTGCTTCACGCCAAACTCAATCGACGTTTTCGGTTGAAAGCCAACATCCTGCACGAGTGCTTCGACATCGGCATACGTCGCTGGCACATCGCCCGGCTGGATGTCGAGCATGTTTTTTTCCGCGACGATGCCCAGCTCCTGCTCGATGGTGCCAATCAAATGCATCAGCTCCACCGGATTATTGTTGCCGATGTTGTAAATACGATACGGTGCCTTGCTCGTCGCCGGATCAGGTAGATCGCTATTCCACGCGGCGTTCGGTTCGGCGGTGTGATCGCTCGTGCGAATCACTCCTTCCACGATGTCGTCGATGTACGTGAAGTCGCGACGCATGCGGCCGTGATTGAACACGTCGATCGGCCGCCCTTCGAGAATGGCTTTGGTGAAGAGAAACATCGCCATGTCCGGACGTCCCCACGGGCCGTACACCGTGAAGAAGCGGAGCCCCGTCGTCGGCAGATTGTACAGATGGCTATACGTATGTGCCATCAACTCGTTTGCCTTCTTCGTCGCGGCATACAGCGATACCGGATGATCGACGTTCTGGTGCACCGAGAACGGCATCGCCGTGTTCGCACCGTACACGCTCGACGAGGACGCATACGTCAGATGCTGCACGCCGTAGTGTCGGCATCCTTCGAGGATATGCAGAAAGCCAACGATGTTGCTGTCGATATACGCGTGCGGATTCGTGATCGAGTAGCGCACACCAGCCTGCGCAGCCAGATGGATGACGCGATCGAAGCGCTCGGTCTTGAACAGCGACTCAATCCCTGCGCGATCGCCCAACTCCATGCGCACGAACCGAAAGCCCGGCTGGGTCGACAGTCGCGCGAGCCGAGCATCTTTGAGCGTCGGATCATAGTAGTCGTTGATGTTGTCGAGCCCAACCACTTCATCGCCGCGCGCGAGCAACCGCTGGCTCGTATGGGAGCCGATGAAGCCTGCTGCGCCAGTTACCAGAATTTTCGCCATGTCTCTGCGAGGAATGTCGGACCACGGGATCGCGCATGCGTGCGCGCCTCTGCGTGCTCTCAGGACGAATCAGTCAGCTCGAATGTAATGCAGGCGGACGCACAGGACGCTGGAGCAGCAGCACCGCGGCCATGATCGCCACGCCCCCGACGACTGTGCCACCGCCGATCGGCTGTGCCAAGAGCACAACGCCGAGCATCGTTGTCCAAAATGGCTCGACGGTCGAGGTGATCGCGGTACGCACCGGGCCCAGCGTCTCGAGTCCGGCGAGAAACCCTAAAAACGCGCCGGCCGACAGGACGCCCTGCAGCATGCTGGCGAGGTACGTGGTGGTCGTGAAATGCGAGACAAGCGTGCCCGTGAATAGCGCCCAGATCAGGAAGACCACCGTTCCCCCAACCGAGATTGCGCGTGCAATATCGAGCGCTGGGCGCGACTGCTGCAGCGTATTCAACACCGGGATGTAAATCGCATATACCAATGCGGCCGTCAGCGCGATCGCGACGCCGATCGGATTCAACGAGCCCGCCGCGGGAGCACCCACCATGCAGCCGATGCCCGCCAGCGCGAGCCCCAGCGCGGTCACGCGCGTACGATCGAGCCGCTCGATGCCACGTACCGCCGTCAGGATCGCAACCCATGCGGGAAACGTGTAGAACAAGAACGCTTCGGTTGCCGCCGGGATGAACTCGAGTGCGGAGAGCGCGAGAGTCGCCACCAGCGCTTGTCCGCCGCCGGCGACCAGAAGCACGCGCCATGAGTACCATGGCTGCAATGGCGCGAGGCGCGGCGCGTTGATCGCCTCAGCAGCGGAGGCGTGCAGCTCGGCAACGCCGCGCGCGCGACGTTGCCAAAGCGACCACGCGATGAGCAGCACTGCCGTCGTCGCGTACCGCCACGCCTGCACCCCCGGCAACGATGCGCCGCTTCTAAGCGCGACAACCGTGAGCGGAGAAACAGTCCCGAAGCAGCACGCACTCAACACGACCAGCAGCGTCGCCCGCAGCGGACTACGCGACGTCATTGCTCGATCAAAAAAGACGAGCAGAAGCCGAGCACGTGGTCATACACGCGTTCGCGAACGTTGCGGCAAGCGCCGTTGCGCACCAATCACAACAACGTGCCGCGCAGCACGATATACGCCACGCTGAAGTAGATGCTGATGCCGGTCACGTCCACGAGCGTTGCCACGAACGGTGCCGACGCACTCGCCGGATCAAAGCCAAGTCGCCGAAGCACGAACGGCAACATCGAGCCCGTGAGCGAACCGAACGTCACGATGCCAATGAGCGCGAGTCCCACCGCGGTCGCGACCATGTTGTGACTCGGCCCATAGTTGTACAGGCCCAGGCGCTGCCAGGTGAGAATGCGCGCGACGGCAAGCATGCCGAGTATCGATCCGAGAATCAGTCCGGCAGGCAACTCGCGCAGCACGATGCGCCACCAATCCTTGAGCGACACTTCGCCCAACGCCATCGCGCGAATGATGAGCGACGTGGCCTGCGATCCGGAGTTGCCACCAGAGCTCATCACCAACGGAATGAACTGCGCCAACATCGTCGCTTTATCGATGTCCGACTGATAGTGGGCCATCGCCGACGCGGTCAGCATTTCACTTACCGCGAGGATCGACAACCACCCCGCGCGCTTGCGGACGTTCTGCAGCAAGCTGGCCTGCATGTATGGCTCATCGATCGCTTCCATACCGCCAAACTTCTGTACGTCTTCCGTCTGCTCTTCCTGAATGACGTCGATGGCATCATCCACCGTTACCACGCCAAGCAGCCGACGCTCCGCGTCGACGACAGGCAGCGTGACGAGGTCGTAGTTGGAGATGATTTGCGACACCTCTTCCTGCAGCATATCGGGCGGCACGCTCACCACTTCGCTCCACGCCTGATCGACGATGCGCGCGCCTTCTGGGGCCGCGAGCAATTCACGCAGCGAGAGCACGCCGCGTAACCGCCGATTGCCGTCCGTCGTGTAAATGGTGTACATCGCCTCCCGACGACCCGCGCGCGCCATGGCCCGCACCGAGCGCAACGCTTCCTCGATCGTCAGGTTCTCATCCACCGACACGAACTCGGTGGTCATGATGCCGCCGGCCGTATACGGATCGTATTCGAGCAGTCGCTCCGTTTCGGCCTGCGCTTCGGCGCCGAGTTCGGAGAGAATGTCGTCCGCGGTCTCGTCGTCCAGCTCTTCGAGGGCGTCGGCGCGTTCGTCCGGCGTCATCTCGGCCACCAGCGAGGCGGCTTCGCCGGCCGTTAGCTCCTCGAGCACCTGCGTGCGCAGCTCTTCGTCGAGGTATTCGAGGACCTCGGCCGCGCGCTCTCTCGACAGGGAGAAGAGAAAGGCGCGGACGTGCTCTTCAGGGAGCGCTTCGGCGAGATCGGCCAAGTCGGCCGGATGCATCTCCTCGGTTTGCGGACCGACACTCGCCGGCGACTCCGCGAGCAACTCGAGAAGGTCGGGCACCAGGAGCGCCGCGAGCGGTCGCTTTTCGTTCGAACGGGGTGGCGTCATCGGGGTCCCCCCCCGGGACGGGAGCGGGAGCCCGTCGCCGCGCGGCGATCGTAGGGTCTAAGCAGTCGGTCTGGATTCGGGGCGCAAGTTAGCCCCGGTGTCCAAGCGAAAGAAGCTCGCGCTCGCCTTATCTGGCGGCGGATTTACAGAATGGGCAAGACCCGCGGTTGCACGATCGTGACAGAGCGGAGTTTGACCCCCGCGGCTTCGAGCACGCTGCCCAGCGTCGCCTCGTCCAGCACCCCCTCGATCTCGAGCGTTACGCCCGTCATCGCGACCTCCGCCGCCACAATGCCAGGGACGGCGCCCAATGCCGTCCACACCGCGCGCACGGCGTGAATGCCCGTCAGCCCGTCGATCTCCAGCGTCACCCGCGTACGTGCTCGTTCGCTCATGGGTGCAATCTCGCCGTCTCACCTCCTCCGCGCGTCGGTCTGCTGCCATGTTTGGGGTGGCGGCGTATCCTCGGCCATCACGAACCACGCACCATTCCCGACCGTCTTTCTCTCGCTCATCGACATGACTCGCGTCGCATTCCTCGGTCTTGGGGCCATCGGTACTCCCATGGCCCGTCACTTGGCTGGCCCCGACCTCGATCTCGTCGTGTGGAATCGCACGGCGTCCAAAGCGCACACCTTTGTGGGCGAGACGCCAGCGCGCATCGCCGGTACCCCTGCGGACGCGGCTCGCGATCGCGACATCGTGATGACCTGCCTGCCCATCTCGCGCGATGTGGAGTCGCTGCTCGATGGACCTGACGGGCTGCTGGCGACCATGCCCGCAGGATCGGTGCTCGTGGACTGCACGTCGGGCGATCCTGCTACCTCACGGCGCATGGCCGCGACGCTGGCCGAGCGCGGGATTGGCTTTCTTGATGCGCCGGTATCGGGCGGCGTCGTTGGCGCGGTCAAGGGCGAGCTCACCGTCATGGTCGGCGGCGACGAAGCACTGCTCGAACGCGTGCGGCCGGTGCTGGCGCGCTTCGGCAAGCGCATCGTGCACTGCGGCGCGGTCGGCACCGGCGACGCGCTCAAGGCGGTGAACAATGCGCTGCTCGCAATGCACATCTGGGGTACCGCCGAAGGGCTCGTCGCGCTCGAGCGGGCCGGCGTGCATTCGGACGTCGCACTCGACGTGATCAACGCCTCCAGCGGGCGCTCGAACGCGAGCATGAATCTATTTCCCGATCGTGTGTTGACCCGCGCGTTTCCGCGCACGTTCCGACTGGCGCTGTTGGACAAAGACGTCGGCATCGCTGCCGATCTCGCACGCGAGCAAAAGGTCCCGTCGCCGCTGCTGCAACTCACCGCTGAACTCTTTCGTGTGGCGCACATCGAACTGGGCGAAGAAGCTGATCATGTCGAAGCCGCACGCGTCGTCGAGCGGTTAGGTGGCGCGGAGATGCGTCCAACCCCAACGGGAGACGTCGCATGACCACCGTGGCTCCGGCATCACACGCGGCGACCAAGGTTGCCTACACCGACGGCATTCGCGCGCACTTTCCAGCGCTCTCACGCCGCGAGGGCACCAACGCAGTCGCGTTCTTTGATGGACCCGGTGGTACGCAGGTGCCGCGTGGCGTGGCCGATGCGATGAGCGACTATCTGCTCAATCACAACGCCAATACGCACTGGTCATATCCGACGAGCATCGAGACGGACGCGATGCTCGCGGCGTCACGTGAAGCGCTTGGTGATTTTCTTGGCGCCAGCGCTGGCGAGATTTCGTTTGGCGCGAACATGACGACGATCCTCTTTCATATCGCGCGTGCCATCGGTCGCACGTTGCAACCCGGCGACGAGATCATCGTCACCGAACTCGATCATCACGCCAACGTTGCACCGTGGCAGGCACTCGCGCGCGAACGGGGCGCCGTATTGCGCTGGTTGCCGCTCGATTTGACCACGTACCGTCACGAAGAAGGCGCGTTTGCGACGCTGCTCTCGCCGCGCACAAAGGTTGTAGCCATCGGTGCTGCGTCCAATATCCTCGGCACCATTACCGACGTTGCGCCGCTCGTCGCGATGGCGCGCGCTGCGGGCGCGATTACGGTCGTCGACGCGGTGCACTACGCGCCACACGCGCTTGTCGACGCCGAAGCCATTGGCGCTGATTTTATCCTCTGCAGTGCGTACAAGTTTTACGGTCCGCACATTGGCATTTGTTACGGTCGGCATGACGCAACCGCCGCACTCGATCTCCCGCGCCTCGAACCAGCGCCTGACTACGTTCCCGAGTGTCTGGAAACGGGTACGCAGAATCACGAAGGCATCGTTGGCGCTGCCGCGGCCGTCAACTTTCTCGCATCCATCGCTGAAGACTCACGCGCTTCTCGTCGCGCAAAGCTCGTCACGGCATTCGACGCGTTGCACGCGCGTGGCGACGCGCTCCTCACGCACCTCTGGGAAGGTCTCGCGGCGATCGATGGCGTGACGTTGTACGGTCCGCAGCCAGCCACACCGCGTACGCCGACGCTGTCATTCACCGTTGACGGTATCCACGCGGAAGACGTGTCCAAGGCACTCGCACCGCAAGGCGTGTACGTGTCGCATGGCGACTTTTACGCCACGACGGTCGCGCGCAAATTGGGACTGGCCGAGCATGGCCTCGTGCGAGCCGGCTGCTCGTGCTACACCACCGCCGACGAAATCGCACGTTTGATTGATGGTGTGCGCGGGTTGCGCGGAGCAGTCCGCTGAGCGGTCGATCGCTGACCGGCCAACGGCTGACCGGTCTACCGGAGATCGGCCCGATGAGCGTCCGTCCGCGCGTCGTCACCCAATGGATGGCTGGCCTAAGCGCGGTGCTGTCGCTTGCACTTGGCTCGGGATGTAGCTCCCGCGCATCGGCGACACGTGTGCCGCCCGGAGCGGAGTTTCTCTTCGCGGCTGGTGACTCGACGTACTGGGTGCGGAGTAGTGCCGAAGGGATGCGAGTGCGCAGTGCACCGATTCTGCTCACGCAGGCAGATGGCAAATTCTACGAAGTATTCGTCGCGGAAGACGGCGTCGACTACGATGCCGCTTCATTTTCCACGTCCCGCATCTGGTCACGTGAGCTGATGCACACGGATTCGCTGCTGCTTTTCAGCGACAGTGCGATCATGCAAGAAGCCGCGGCGTGGAAGAAGCGCAATCCGACCGCGACGCCGATCGACGCGGATGACGAGGAAGCGCCGACCGATCCACGCTCGGTCGCGCACGAGGAGATTGAGATCGTCGATGTGCACGGGCCGTGGCTCACCTTTCGCCAAGTGCTCAACGTCGACATCGATGGCGGCGCACCACACCGTCACGTTGGCCGACGCGCCGTGGTGGACGTGCGCACCGGAAAGCTGGCCAGTCTGAGCGCACTGTTCGGCGCGAGTGAAGCGGCGCGTGCGGTGACGGCGGGCCGCGCATCGCTGGCCCAACTCACCGACTCCGTCAAGAAGGCCGGTGATGATCGTGCCGAGCTTGCCCGAGGGACGCTCGACAGCTTTCACTTTGACTCGTTGAGCTTCGGTCTTTCCGACATCGATCGCGCGCCGGCCGTCGCCTTTCTCGTCCCCGGAACCAGCGCAGACGGTGAAGCGCTCGCGATCTATCTCCCGCCGATCGCCGTGGCGGCGCCTGACTGGTGGAGTGCCGTCAAGCCGACGTTGCCGGAGTGGACGCGCGATTCCAGTCGCGTGCGGTGGGGGCGCCTGAATTACGATGTCGCGGCGCGTCCGACAGACGACGGTGAATCGCTCGCGCTGGTGCTCATCGGGCGCCCGGGGCTACGAGCGCGCGAATGGCCGATCGCGACGGTGCAAGCGCCGGCCTACCAACTCATCCCGCTCGACGCGCCACCTGTCTCGCCAACAATTCGCGATGCATTGGCCAAGGCGTTCGACGCGTCGTCCGCGATGGATGGTTTGGTGCAGCGCGCCGCGCGCGTGCATGCGCGAGGACGTGGTGACACGTCGCTACATTCTGTGTCATGGCCGACTCCAACCAGCCGACCGTCGCGTCCGATCCATACGCGGCACTCCGCATCCCGAATTTTCGTCGCTACATCGTCGCACTCTTCACGCTGACCCTCGCTGTCCAGATCCAGGGCACGGTTGTCGGTTGGCAGATCTACGACCTCACGCGCGATCCGCTCGCGTTGGGGCTGGTCGGACTCGCCGAAGCGCTGCCGGCGATCAGCATGTCGCTCTTCTCCGGACACGTCGCGGACACGCACGATCGTCGCCGCGTTGCGCTCTGGTCGATGCTGCTCATTGTGATCTGCTCATTCGGCCTGTTCCTGCTGGCCAACGATCATAGCACCGCCGCTGCGCTTGGTGTGCGCGCACGTGTGAATGCGATCTATGCCGTCATCGCGGTCAGTGGCGTCGCGCGCGCCTTTCTCCAGCCCGCGCGTCAGGCGCTGAGCGCCGAGATTGTACCACGCGAAGCGTTCACGAACTCCGTCACGTGGCGCAGCGGAAGTTGGCAGCTCGCGGCGGTCCTTGGCCCCGCGCTCGGCGGCGTGCTGTACGCCATTGGTGGAACCACGCTCGGCTACGCGGTAGACGTCGGGCTGATGATCGTTGCCGTGGGTTTGATGTTTGCCGTACGTCATCGTTCGCCGATTCGGGAGGTGCGCAGCGAATCGATCGGCGTTGCCTTAACCGGCGGCCTGCGCTTCGTGTTCGGAGAGCCGCTGCTATTGAGTGCGCTGACGCTCGACCTGTTCTCTGTACTCTTTGGCGGCGCCACGGCACTGCTGCCCGTCTTCGCGGCGGAGATT
>JBBQDB010000062.1:0-22664 GCA_038319245.1 Gemmatimonadales bacterium | reverse complement strand
ATTGGGGATGCGCTGCGTGATCCCGCGCTGTTGCTCGACACGGTACTCGCGCGTGCGGTATCGATTGGCGACAAGTTGCGACTGCTCGTCCTGCGCCGCTTCGCGCAACAGCTCAGCATCGATGAGTGTTTCAGTGCGCGTTTTGCCGGCGTGTCCACGCGCGCGTTTCTCGAGTCGCGCGGCTTTGGTCCCGCGGTCATCGACGGTTTCTTTGCACCGTTCTACGGCGGCATTCTGCTCGATCGTACGCTCTCCACGAGCGCCTCGGTGCTATTGTTCACATTCAAGATGTTGGCCGAAGGCACCACAGCCGTACCTGCCGCCGGCATGGGGGCGATCAGTGCACAACTCGCGGCGCAGTTACCGTCCGGCACCGTTCGACTCAACGCGCCCGTTGCGTCTGTCACGTCGCACGATGGACATGTGACCGGCGTGACGCTGCGCGATGGCTCACACGTCGCGGCGACGCAGGTCGTGCTGGCGACGGAACCACCGACGGCGGCGACGCTCGCGGCGACTGTTGGACTTGCACTCGCAGTGCCAAGCGGCGCACGCGGCTGCACCACGCTGTACTACACAACCGCGCGGTCGCCGCTTCCGGGCAAGGTGCTGTGGCTCAACGCCGATCCGGCCGCCATCATCAGCCACGCAGTGACGCTCACCGACGTGGCGCCTGAGTACGCTGTCGGTCAACAGCTGATCGCGGCGACAGCGCTTGGCGAAAGCGCGGATTTGTCTGACGACGCGCTGGACCGCGCCGCCCAGCGCGAAATCGGCGCCATGGCAGCTGCCAATGGTGATGTGCGCGACACATCGCTGACACGTCTGGCGGTCTGGCGGGTACCATATGCCCAGTTCGCCCAACCGCCTGGCTGGCGCGAGCAACGACCCACCATTGCGTGCGGGTTTCCGGGGCTCTGGCGCGCCAGCGAAGTGCTGCACTCCAGTTCACTCGAAGGCGCGGCGCGTGGCGGCCAGAGCGCGGCACGCGCGCTCGCTTCCTCCTGACCATCCGTATCATGGCACGCTGGATGACCGCGGCAACCGTCGCGTTGCTGTCGCCGATACTGCTCCCTGCGCAGCAGCTGCGTCAACAGACGTATACCCTGCGGACAGAACCACCACCGCAGGTAATCTCGACGAACCCCTTCCTGCCGCTCTGGGGGTTCTTTCAGGCGGAGTACGAACGGCGCATCAATCCGAATGCGACGTGGGCCGTTGCATCGTCGTACACGAATTTCAACGACGCGTATTACACCAACATCGACGGAAAAATTCGCCTGTATCCCAACGAGCACGCACCGGAAGGGTTGGGTGTGGCGGCGTCGGTCGGTATCGCGATCGTCCGCGGCGATGGCGGTAGTTTGATCTGCAATCCGGATGGGCCGTGCGTTCATCGTCGCGCGGATGTCACCGTGCCGACCTTTGCGATCGAAGGCGGCTATCAGTGGTTGCTCGGCTCACACAAGGCGACGGCGGTCACGGCGGGCTTCGGTGTGAAGCGCTACTTCGCCACTGACACAGATTTCGGCGGCGACTCGCGGGTGTTGCCAACGGGACGTCTCTCGATCGGATACGCGTTCAAGTAGTCCGCGCGCGTATCGAAACGAGGGGGCCGCGTGCGATCGACACGACGATATCACGCCCGCAAACGGCAAACGGGGGACGACGCATCAGCGTCGTCCCCCGTTTGCATCGCATCCTGCGACGCGAGCGTCCTACATCGCGACTACTTCAGCTTGAACGTGAGGCCCAAGTTGAGCGTGGCCGCACCAGCGCCGACGTCACCGTACACGGCAACTTTGTCGGTCAGGAAATAGCGCGCGCCTGCACGACCGATGAAATACACGGCGCTGTTGTAACCGCCGCAGCCGAGACCACCGAACCCACTTCCTGAGCAATTCACGATCTGGAAGCCAAGACCAGCGCCGATGAACGGATCCAACTTCTTGTAGTCGAGCTTAAAGTGGTAGTTGGCCGTCGCGCCGATCGGGATATAGCTGAGGCTGTATCCAGAGCCAAAGTTATACGAGTAGTAGTCTGCGCTGATGCCAATGCCGAGCAAGCCGCCGCCCAAATCTGGCAGCTCCTTGAAGATCTTCTCGAAGCGGCCGCCGAACGATGCGCTGGCCGAGCCGATGCCGCCAATCCCGATCACGGCTCCGACATCCGTGTAGCTCTTGCTGACCTGCGCGTGCAGCTCCGTCGCAGAGGCCGTTGCGATTGCAGCCGCAACAACCATCGAACCGAACAGCTTTCTCATCATTTTGCTTTCCTCTGACACGGGGGAACGAAGGTGACTACTCACGCCGATTATTTGGTCGTGCCGACAGGTCACATCGTGATACATAGCGACGCACGATGCTATCCCGCACATAGAGTAGACGCAAGATGTCGCACGCAATCCTGGATAGCGTCTCTCACCGCGAGTGTGTGCAGTTTACGTGCTAGCGCGATAGCCCGAGCAAATCGGGTAACGACGAGAGGCGATCAATCACACGGCTGGCCCCTGCATCACGAAGCCGATTCGCACTCTTCGCGTCTGCATACCCGATCACCTGCATCCCGGCGGCTGCAGCCCCGGTCACGCCAAGCGCGCTATCCTCGACGACAATCGTGCGCGCTGGCACGAACCCCATCGACTTGGCGGCGAACAGAAACAGGTCGGGCGCGGGCTTCGGCTGCGCCACGTCGACTGCCGAAAAGCGACGCCCGTCGAATCGCGCGAGGAGTCCCGTCTTTCCCAGCGTGGTGCGCATGCGCGCATGCTCGCCGTTTGACGCGACGCCGTATGCGACGCCCGCCGCATCGAGCGCGTCGAGTACCGCAACCACACCCTCGACGGCCACGATATCGCGTTCGAATTCGACAGTCACCTCGCGCTCATATCGCGAGAGCAAGTCCGCTGGCGGTGGCGACCCACGCATCGCCGTGACGATGTCGACACAGCGTGTCATCGAGTTGCCCATGAACAGCGCCATCGATTCTTCGGTCGACATCGACAGGCCAATCTCGCGCAGCAAGCGTGCCCAAACGCCATTGGCGATGCGCTCGCTGTCGACCAAGACGCCGTCGCAATCGAAGATCACGCCGTCATACGACGACCGCGGCCATGTCGGTGCGTTCGTCATCACATCGACAGACTCGATCGCCTTTGCGTCGGATTTCACGGCAGCGTTCACGTCGGATTTCTCGTCGGATTTGACGGCAGCGTTCAGGTCGTGGATCACGCCTGCGCGACGAGCAGACTCTCGTGCGCCTGCTTGAGCTGTCGCCCCACGGCGTTGGGTCCTGTGCCCCCGTCGATGTCGCGCGCCGCCAGTGACGCCATGGCACCCAAGGCATCGCGCGCGTCGGCCTCAAAGAGAGCGTGTGCCGCAAGAATGCGATCCATCGGTACCTCGGAGAGTTCGATGCCACTTTCTTCGGCATAGCGGACGAGCGAACCTACCGCACCATGTGCCTCACGGAAGGTCGCACCACGTCTTACGAGATAGTCAGCCAAGTCGGTCGCCATCATCGCGCTCGACACCGCGCCACGCATACGTGTGGTATTGAACGTCAACTCGGCGATCGCCCCAGCAACCGCCGGGAGTACCAGCAGCAACGTATCGACGGCGTTGAACATCGCGCGCTTGTCGTCCTGCAGATCCTTGCTGTATCCACTCGGTAATCCCTTGATCGTGCCCATCAGCGAGACGAGATCGCCGAGTACGCGGGCGCCCGAGCCGCGCGCGAGCTCGAACACGTCGGGGTTGCGCTTCTGCGGCATCATGCTCGATCCGGTCGAAAAGCCGTCGCCGAATTTGACGAAGCCGAATTCGCTCGAGCCGTAGATGATGATGTCCTCGGCGAGGCGCGAGCAGTGCGCGGCGATCATCGCACAGGTAAAGAGCGTTTCGGCGACGAAGTCACGATCACCTGTGGCATCGATGCTGTTCTGAGAAATGTCGGCGAAACCCAGTTCGCGTTGCAATAATTGACGCGACACCGGAAATGCGGAGCCAGCGATGGCGCCCGAGCCAAGTGGCATCGTGGCCGTCCCGCGCGTCGCGGCGGCAAGGCGTATGCGATCGCGATGCAGCGGCCAGAAGTGCGAGAGCATCCAGTGTGCGCCGCTGACGGGCTGCGCGCGCTGCAGGTGCGTGTAGGCAGGGAGAATCGCGTCGGCAATGGTTTCGGCCTGCATCAACAACGCCGCCTGCAATTCGCGCACGGCGACATCGAGCTTTTGGTGCGCGTCCATCGTCCACAAACGACACGCGGTGGCCACCTGATCGTTGCGTGAGCGTCCGGTGTGCAATTTGGAGGCGACGGTGCCGGCCTCGTCGTGCAACAACCGATCGATCATGGTGTGGATGTCTTCATCGGTCGCGACGGGTTGCGCACCCTCGGCCAATCGTGCGCCGACGCGATCGAGGCCAGCACGCAGCGCGGACGCTTCGTCCATCGACAGGACGCCGCCCTCGCCCAATGCGAGCGCCCACGCGCGTGAGAGCCGGATGTCGTGCGGCCACAGGCGGAAATCCGTGCCGATCGAGCGATTCAGCGCATCGAGTAATGGCGATGGGCCGCCCGCAAATCGTCCGCCCCAGAGCTTGTGCGTACCGCTGGTGTCGGTGCTCATGAGGAGATGCCGCGAACGATGGTGCGAGTCAGGTAACGCATGATGGTGTGGCGAGACGAGGAGAAGACGAGGCGGAGCGAACCGCGCGTGTCTGCACAGTTCGGTGATAAGTATGCAGGAATTGCGTATAAACCAATGGCTCGGCGGAGCGGTACGAGCTCCGACAAATCAGGCTGCGCCGAGAGGGAAAATCAAGCAAAACGCGGGGCGGCAAGCGACTGCGCAATCGCCGAGTGCCGAATCATTGATGCCCACGCAAATACCCTTTAAGTCGCCGTACCACCCGCTCGCGTCCCGGCACCGAACGACAGATAATCAACACCGTGTTGTCCCCGGCAATTGTACCGGCCACATCGGGCCACGCCGCGTGATCGAGCGCTTCAGCGACCGGCTGCGCGCCCGACGCCACCGTGCGCACGACGATCATCACCTGCACCGCCTCCACCCCCAACAAGAATTGCGGCAACATCGCTTCCATCCGACGTGCCTCGGCGTCCCCGTTGCCGCTCTCCGGAAACATGTAGCGCACGCGCCCCTGATCGTCCGGAATACGCGCGAGTCGAAGCTCGCGCAGATCGCGCGACAGCGTGGACTGTGTGACGTCCAATCCTCGTCGGGTGAGCTGTCGTCGCAGCTCCTCTTGGCTCGCCACGGTACGAGCGGTGACGATCTCGCGAATCGCGTTGTGTCGGTCGGCTTTGTCGGCCAAGGTTCCCTCTGCGTGAAACGCCCCGCGACGGTTGACACCGCCCGGATGCAAAATTATGCATTCATCGTGCATAATATTCCTGTAGGGGTCCTCGGCGCCAGCGGCTATTCCGGACGCGAGCTCTGCGCCCTCATCGCCGGCCACCCCCGGCTCTCGCTCGCCTTTGCGACCGCCAATGCGCAACGCGGCACCACGCTCCGTGTCCGTGCGGGCGGGCGTGTGCACGCCATCCCACTGGTCGGTGCGGACGAGGTGGAGCTCGCGTCTGCCGAATTGGTGTTCGCCGCGCTGCCGCATGGCGCGTCGGCCGAGTGGGTGGCCAAGGTTTTGGCAGCGGGTGCGCGCGTGGTCGATTTGTCGAGCGACCTGCGCCCTGGGTTCGGCGGTGCGGCGCATGCGCCCGTTGGCGTGCCAGCTGATGCACCGTATGGACTGACAGAACTCAATCGCGCGTACATCGCCGGTGCGCGCGTTGTCGCGAATCCCGGCTGCTACGCGACCAGTGTGCTGCTGGCGTTGGCGCCGTTGGCCAAGGCAGGGCTCATCGCGCCTGGTGCGACCATCACTGTATCGTCCGCGAGCGGTGTGAGTGGTGCCGGCGCCAGTCCCAAGCTCGAGCTGTTGTTCGCCGAAGTGACGGAGAACTTTCGCGCCTACAGCGTCGGCAACAGTCATCGGCATTTGCACGAAATGCGTATGGCCATGCAGACGCTCGGCGCGGACTGCGATTTGCTCTTCACGCCGCATCTGCTACCGGTCGATCGCGGGATTTTGAGCACGATTACCGTGCCGCTGACGCGCGCCATCGACGATCCGATGGCGCCGTTCCGGGATGCGTACGCCAGCGAACCGTTCATCGAACTCACGAACGATCTGCCCGCACTGACGGACGTCGCGCATCGCAACGTGGCACGCATCAACGCCCGCGTACCACACGGGGTACGCACGCCGACGCTGCTCGTCTTCAGCGCGATCGACAATCTCGTGAAGGGCGCGGCTGGGCAAGCGTTGCAGAATGCCAACCTGATGCTCGGGCTCGACGAGACCGCGGGATTGCCCGCATGATCGCGAGTCGCGCATGACCACGGGGATGCTGGCCTCCGTTGGTGCGAGTCTATCCGCGATGACTACATCTTCGGCGCCAAGCGCACCGATCGTCGTCAAGCTTGGTGGACGCACGCAATCCGATCCGGCGCTGCCGGCCGTGTTGGCCGCACTCTTCACCGCGAGTCACGGGCAGTTCGTGATCGTGCACGGCGGTGGCGACCAGATCAGCGCGTTGCAACGCATGCGCGGAGAGGAACCGGTGTTCGTCGGCGGACGTCGTGTCACGACCGACACCGCGCTCGAGTTAGTGCGGATGGTGCTCTCGGGGTTGGCCAACAAACAACTCGTGTCTGCACTCACCGCAGCCGGTGCACCAGCGGTCGGCATTTCGGGCGAAGACGCGAGTCTGCTGCGCGCGGAGCCGATTGATATGGCGACGTTCGGCCATTCAGGGACACCGGTCGGCGTCGAGCCGGCGTTGATACACACGCTGCTCGCCGCCGGGTTTCTACCCGTGATCTCGCCGGTCGCGGCCAACGTTGATCGGTCAATCGGCGGCGCGCTCAATGTGAACGGTGACGATGCGGCGGCGGCGATCGCGGCAGCGCTTGGTGCTGCTGAGCTGTTTCTGATGGCCGATGTACCGGGCGTGCTCGATCGCGACAAGCAACTCGTTCGTGCGCTGAGTCTCGCCGACGCGCGCGCCCTCGTGGCGACGGGCGTGGCGGCGGGTGGTATGGCCGCCAAACTCGATGCCTGTGCGCAGGCGTTGGAAGGTGGTGTTGCACGTGTTCGCATCGGTGATCTCGCCGCGCTCACCGAACCCACTGCGGGCACGACGTTGCTCCGCGCGTAAATCATCACTGTTGTCCTTCTCCAGGTTGCCGACCATGACTGCTCCGACCCTCGCTTCGCCGTCCGTTCCGCAGACCGCTTTTGTGCCGCCGGCCGCTGCCGCTGCACCGACGCCGATCTTGGGCACGTACAAGCGACAGGCGCCGCTGTTCGTGCGCGGCGAAGGCGTCTACATGTTCGATGAGACCGGCAAACGCTATCTCGATCTCGTAGCCGGTATCGCGGTGACGTCGCTTGGTCACGGCGACGCAGGCGTGACCAAGGCAATCGAAGAGACGTTGGCAACAGGACTCATTCACACGTCCAACCTGTATCGTACGGCGCCAGGCGAAGCGCTGGCGGCCTTCCTCGTTGCGCACTCCTTCGCGTCGAGCGTGTTCTTCTGCAACTCGGGCGCGGAAGCCAACGAAGGCGCCTTCAAGTTTGCGCGGCGCTGGGCGGGGACGACGGAGCAGCCCTCCAAGCACGAGATCATTTCGCTGCGCGGTGCGTTTCACGGACGGATGCCGGGCACCCTCGCCGCGACCGATCGTCCCGCGTATCGTCTGCCGTTTCGTCCGCTGATGGGCGGTGTACGCATTGTTGAACGCGATCTGGCGGAGCTGCGCGCGGTACTCGATCCCGAAACGGCCGCTGCAGTGATCGTTGAGCCGATCCAAGGCGAAGGTGGCGTGCGCGTGGTTGAGACCGAATTCTTGCAGGGGCTGCGTGAACTCACGCGCGAGCGGAACGTGCTGCTCATTCTGGATGAGATTCAGTGCGGGCTCGGGCGCACGGGATCCTTTTTCGCCTACGAGCAGCTCGGCTTCGAGCCCGACATGCTGACGATGGCCAAGCCGCTCGCCGGTGGATTGCCGATGGGCGCAATTCTCGTCAACGACGCCGTCGCGAGCGCGATGAAGCCGGGCGACCATGGCACGACGTTTGGTGGCGGCCCGCTGCTGGCCAACGTGGCGCATCACGTCGTCCAGCGATTGTCAGATCCGGCGCTCCTGACGCATGTACGAGAAACCGGCGCGTGGTTTGGCGAGCAGCTTCAGGCGTTGTCCGATCGCACGGGGAAGATTCGCGCGATTCGCGGTAAGGGGTTGATGTGGGGCGTCGACGTGCACGAGTCGGCCGGCGCGATCATTCAGCGTGCGTTCGATCACGGGTTGCTGTTGGTAAGCGCCGGTGAACACACGCTCCGGTTTCTGCCGCCGCTGGTCATCACCAAGAACGAGTTGAGCGAAGGCCTCAAGATTCTCGAAGCGGCGATGGTTGGATAAGCGGTTCGCTGTTCGCCTCCGTCTACCGCTCGGATTACATCTCCCGGACCGCGCATGTACATCCCGAACTCGTTCCGCGAGACCGATCCGGCGGTCATGCTCGACTTCATCGACGCGCATCCGTTCGGCGCGCTGATCACGACGTCGCCGTCGGCCGGACTCTTCGCGACGCATCTGCCGTTCCTGACCGACCGCGCGCGCGGTGACCATGGCGTATTACAGGGCCACATCGCGCGCGCCAATCCACACCACGATTTTCCTGACACCGTCGCCGACGCGATGGTGATCTTCACCGGACCGGACGCTTATATCACGCCGACTTGGTATCCGGCCAAGCAGGAGCACGGCAAAGTTGTCCCGACGTGGAACTACGTCGCCGTGCACGTCTACGGGACGCTGCGCTTCATCGACGATCGCGAATTTCTCATGCGCCATCTCGACACGCTCACCGATCAGCACGAAGCATCGCAGTCACATCCGTGGGCGATGCACGATGCGCCGCAGGATTTTCTCGAGGCGTTGGCGCGCGGTACGATCGGCGTTGAACTCGAGATCACGCGGCTCGAAGGGAAGTGGAAGATGAGCCAGAATCGTTCGCACGGTGACGTCGATGGCGTGATCGCCGGACTCGCGTCGTCGTCGTCCGAACGCGAGCGCGCCGTTGCTGACCACGTCGCGTCGCGAAAAAAAATCGCACCGCACTAGTGCGTTCGCGGGAAATGCACAATATTGCCGTCGCCATCACGTGCCTCCGTGATCGGTGCGGGTTCGTTGCGCGGTACGAATGCGCAATAGCGGCCGCGTGAGTCTTCGGCTCCGCGTTGCTCGCTCGCCGGCGGTGTAGCACCTGTCCTGACGCGTCGATCCGGCGGCGCGTACGAGGCCGGACAGGTGCCGCCGGTTGAGCCGAGTCGCTCGACAAATGTTGTGTATGTCACGACGCTGCATCGACGCTGATCATTCGCGTCACTCACACCATCCCATCAATGGTGGCCGCGTTACCTTCCATCCATGCCGACCTCCATCGCTCGTCGCCCTGCGTCGCTCGCGCTGCTGACGCTGCTCGCGCTCACGCCGTCCATCGCCGCGGCGCAACTGTCGTCGCCATCGTCCGCGCCTTCGTCCGCAACAGCTGCGACGAAAACGCTCGCGCCACCAACGCTCGTCGTGCAGATCACCGTCGATCAGCTGCGCCCGGACTACTTCGATCGGTTTGCGTCGCAGCTCACTGGCGGGCTCGGACGACTGATGCGCAACGGCGCGCGCTTTACCAACGCCTTCCACGATCACGCGACCACCGAGACGGCGCCGGGTCACGCAACGCTCTGGTCAGGACGCTACCCGGCGCACACGGGCGTGGTCCTCAACGAAATCGGTGTCGCCGATCCGCAGTCGCCCTTGCTGTTTGGACGCGGCGGTGGCGCATCGCCGTATCGCTTTCGCGGCTCGTCGTTCTTTGACTGGATCCGCACGCGCGACCAGTTCAGTCGGGCGCTGTCCGTCTCGCGCAAGGATCGCGGCGCCATTTTGCCGCTCGGCCGCGCGAAGCAAAATGTCTTCTGGTATTCCCTCGACGGACGCTTCACTACCAGCAAGTACTACGGCGACACGGTCCCGACGTGGGTGCAGGCGTACAACGCCACCAATCCGATCGCGCGCTACTTAGGCACCGACTGGAACCTGCTCCTCGATCCGTCGTCGTATCCCGAAAAGGATTCCGTCGCCGTCGAAAGTCAGGGCAAAGATTTCGTCTTTCCGCACAAGCTGTCGGCCGACCCGCGTATCGGTGGCAACGATTTCACCGAATTTCCGTGGATGGACGACATCACCGTCGACTTCGCGCTGGCCGGTGTGAACGCGCTCGACTTGGGCAAAGGACCAACGCTCGACGTACTCGCTGTCTCACTCTCCACCACGGACGCCGTTGGCCATCGCTATGGCCCGGACTCCCGCGAGCTGCACGACCAAGTGTTGCGTGTCGATCGCGCCATCGGCCGCCTCATCGATTCGCTGTACAAAATGCGCGACTCCACGCGCATCATCTTCGCGTTGGGCGCCGATCACGGCGTTGCGCCGTTTCCCGAGTTGCACTTTGCAGGCACCGACCCCGATCGTGGGCGTGTCGATCCCCGCCCGGTCATCGACTCGGCGCGCAGTGCGCTCGCCAAGCGCGGTGTCGAAGGCGATGCGCTGCAACTGCTCTCGGGGATCGTGACACTCGACCGGCCGCGTCTCCTCGCGCACAACGTCAACGCCGACTCCGTGGTGCGCGCGGTGCGCTCGGCGTTGCTCAAGCGCAAAGGTGTCCTCCGCGTCGACCGCGTCTCCACGCTCGCAGCCCAAGCGGCCAAGGGCGACAAAATCGCCACGCGCTGGCTGCATTCGGTGCCAAGCGATTTGGACGCCGAACTGACCGTCACGCTCGAGCCGTACTACTACTGGTATACGACGCGCTACGCGACGCATGGCACGCCGCACGACTACGATGCGCACATCCCGATGCTCTTCATGGGGCCCATGTTCGTGCCGGGCACCTACGCCAAGCCGGTGCGTTCGGTGGACATCGCGCCAACGCTCGCTGCTGCGGTGGGCGTTCGCCCCATCGAAGCGGTCGACGGACGCGTGCTGACCGAGGCGATGCGCAAGCGCAAATGAGCCACGACGACGAGCCGACCTCCAATCCGATCCATCGCGCGTTCGACGAGTTGCGCTTCGGCGCCACGCGCACGCTCAACCTGCGCGCGCTCCAGCCCACGGCGTCGCAAGCGTCGACGCTGGCCGAACAGTGGTTGCGCTCGAAGCAGATGGAAGGACCGGGGGAGACGCTTGTCGTAACGGGTCGTGGCAATAACAGCGTCGACGGCTACTCGCCGGTGCGCGAAGCAATCGTCAAACTGCTCCCATCGCTCCGTCGTCGGAACGTCATCCAGTCGTTCGCGGAACACACACCGGGCTCGTTTGTCGTCACGCTCGCTCCGGTGCGCGCGCTCTTCGAAGTGCCCAAGCGACGCCGAGAGTCGACGCGACCCACACCGCCTTCGACACCCGCAGCGCTCATCGCGCTCGACCCCGAAACGCTCGGCATCTTTCGCGAGTTGGCGAATATCGCACTTTCGTCGCTCGGCATCGTCTCGCCGACCGGTCTGATGATCGAAGACGAGATGTGTCGGCAATTCGCGCAACTCAGTGCGGGATTGCCGTCCAACGGTGATCGCGAGGCGACGCTGCAGCAGGCCGCGCTCCGAGCGCTCGAGGAATTCGAGCTCGGCTGACTGCGGCAATCGAGCGGGTGTGGTATCGTAGGATGATTCGTCCCGCATTCAGCGCTTCCTCTTTCGTTCTGACTCCATGCCGATCGGTGCTCCGCTCGTTCGCGATGCAGGCCTCGTGCATCCGCCGCTTTCGCTGGCGACCATCCGACAGGCTGCGTTGCGCCGACTGCCACGTGTGCTTGCCTTTGGCGCATTCTGTCTGCCTGTCGCGTCGCATGCGCAGTCGTCCAGCTCGTTCACGCGACCGCTGCCCGGCTTCTCCGCCGCCAACGCGGAAGCGCAACGTCGTGCCGAAGCGGATGCCATCAAAGGACCGCTCGGTGTGCGCGCTAAAGCGCATTCGCAGGCGCTCAGTAAGGAACCGCACGTCGCCGGCACGCCCGCACAGGCGCGTACGCGCGACTACGTCATCGAGCAGATGAAAGCGTTTGGTTTCGAGACGGAAGTGCGCACCTACGACGTGTGGCTGCCGCACGCGACATCGGTCAAGATCACACGGATGGGTCGCGATACGATGTCGCTCGACTTGGCCGAGCCGGCGATCCCGGGCGACCCGGTCACCGCGATGCCGCAATATCTCACCGTGAACGGCTCGAGCGGCGCCGGTGTCGGCGAAGGAGAACTCGTCTTCGTCAACTACGGACTCATCGAAGACTACGCCATCCTCGATTCGCTGCATGTGTCGGTGAAAGGCAAAGTTGTGCTCGCGCGCTATGGTCGGAGCTTTCGCGGTATCAAGGCGCGTGAAGCTGAAAAGCGCGGCGCGGTTGGTCTGCTCATTTATACCGATCCCGCAGACGACGGATACATGCGCGGCGATGTGTATCCGGAAGGCCCGATGCGTCCGACGCGCGGCCTGCAACGCGGCAGCGTATGGAATGGCACCGGTGATCCGCTCACACCCGGCTACGCGAGCAAGCCCGGCGCGCCGCGACTCAAGCCTGACCAAACGCCACTGCCGAAAATCCCCGTCGTCCCGATCAGCGCTGCCAACGCCGGACTGCTGCTCGAGCGCGTGCGGGGTGTTGATATTCCCGGTTCGTGGCAAGGGGGCATGCCGCTGCGCTATCACGTTGGCCCGGGGCCGACCACGGTGCGCGTGGAAGTCACCACCGATGAAGCGACCAACGGCACGAAGCAGATCTTCAACACGCTCGGCTACATCCGCGGTACGGAGTTTCCCGATCAGTATGTGTATATCGGTGGCCATCGCGACGCGTGGGGACCCGGCGCAGCCGACAATGTGAGCGGAACGGTCAGCATTCTCGAAGCAGCGCGCTCGCTCGGCGATATGGTGAAAGCCGGTTGGCGCCCCAAGCGCACGATTGTGTTCGCGACGTGGGACGCCGAAGAGTGGGGGATGGTCGGCTCGACGGAATACGTCGAAGACGATTCGCTGCGTTTGCAGAAGGGCGCCATCGCGTACTTCAATCAGGACGTCGCCGCGCAGGGCTCATCGTTTGGTGGCGGCGGTTCGCCGTCGCTGCGTGCCGTGCTGCGCGATGTGATTCGCGGTGTGCAGGATCCGAACGGACGCGGCACGATCTACGATGCGTGGCGTGCGGCGACGGGGCTCAAGAGCGATACGCTCGAACCGCCGATGGGTGATCCGGGGGGCGGCAGCGACTTCGCCGGCTTCTATAATCATCTCGGCATTCCCATCGCCGAATGGGGCTTTGGCGGTCCGGCCGGCACGTATCACTCGGCGTACGACACGTTCAACTGGATGGAAAAATTCGGCGATCCGGGCTTCCTCTATCATGCAACTGCCGCGCGCATCGCCGCCGCGATGGCCGTGCGCGTTGCCGACGCAGACATTCTGCCGTACGACTACGTGGAGTTCGCGCGGACGATGCGCGCGTACGTGCCGCCGATTCGTCGCGCCTTTGTCGCAAAGATGTGGGACACCACCACGATTGCGTCGCTGTCGGCCGGTATTACGCGGCTCGAGAAGTCAGCGGCTGCCTTCGCTGTCACGCGTGACAGCGTGCTGCGCGGCAATGTCGCCAAGCCGATCCGCGAAGCGTCCAACAGCGCGCTGCTGAAAGTCGAGCGTGCGTTTGCTCGGCCGTCAGGACTTACCAGTCGGCCATGGTATCGCTCGCTCATCTATGCCGCCGACATCGACAACGGCTATTCAACGATGACCTTTCCCGGCGTCAACGAAAATGTGCGCCTCGGAAATCAGAGTGCGTCAATTTCCGAAATCACCGATCTCGCGAAGCGCTTCGGTGCTGCCGCCGATGCGGTCGATGCTGCACGCAAAGCGCTGATCTCGCCACTCGCTCCAACGTCGCCCGCCAAGAAATGACGGTGACGTTCTCACGCCGATGCTGCGCATGAGCGCACACGCACTCGAACAACGGTACGAACGACAGCGCACACTGCGTGGCTTCGGGCTCGCCGGACAGGAACGGCTCGCTGCGTCACGTGTGCTTGTCGTCGGCGCCGGTGGCTTGGGCTCGCCCGCCGCGACGTATCTCGTCGCGGCAGGCGTCGGCACCCTGACGCTCGTCGACACCGATGTGGTGGACGAGACCAACCTGCACCGACAGCTGTTGTACAGCACGCCGGACATTGGACGCCGCAAACTCGAGGTCGCGGGTGATCGCCTGTCGTCGCTCAATCCGCACGTCAACCTGACACTGCGCGAGACGCGACTGAATTCGATGAACGCGGCGTCGCTGGTCGATGGACATGATATCGTCATCGATGCTACCGATAACTTTCCCGCGCGCTACGCGATCAACGATGCCTGTCTCGGCGCCGGCATTCCGTTCGTCTACGGCAGTGTCGCGCGTTTTCAGGGACAGGTCAGCATCTTTGCGGCGAGCGACGGCCCGTGCTATCGCTGTCTCTTTCCCGAGGCGCCGGAGCCAGGCTCAGTCCCAACGTGTGCAGAAGAAGGTGTGCTCGGCGTCGTGCCGGGCATCATCGGTTTGCATCAGGCGACGGAAGCCATCAAGCTGCTCGCTGGTATCGGAACGCCACTTGTAGGCCAGCTGCTGTTGCTCGATCTGCTCGACAACGAATCGCAGCGCATCACCATTCACCGTCGCGCTGATTGTCTGTCGTGCGGCGACCATGCCGCGCCCAACGGTGCTCCTTCTTCTACTCAACGCGCGCCTACCATGACCTACGATCCAGACATCTCGCCCGCAGAAGTCGCTCGCCAGCGTGCCGCCGGCGATGCCGTCACGGTCATCGACGTGCGCGAAGTCTGGGAATACGAGACCGTCCATCTCGAGGGTAGCACGCTCATTCCGCTTTCGGAGCTTGCCAAAGGGTCGGCGACGCTCGACAAGAGCGCAGCCTACGTGACGCTCTGTCACCACGGCATGCGCAGCGAGATGGCGGCGAATTGGCTGCGGCAAAACGGCTTCACGAATGTGCGGAATATCGTGGGCGGCATCGATGCCTACGCACTCTCGGTCGACCCCTCGCTGCCACGCTACTAGCACCGTACACGCGACTGACTTGGCGCCGTGTCGATAGTGAGCGAGGTTCAGCCGATGTTCAGTCGATGTTTAGTCGATGTTTAGTCGATGAATCGGTGAGGACTCGTGCCTTCGCGCCGTGATGCGGTGGCCGCGCGCTTTGAACGTGAGCGCGCGGCGCGACTACCCTTGGGCCCAGACGGCATCGTCGTGGGCGCGCAGCCCTATCGGCTCGACGCGAGCCCGTCACACGCCGTGCTCATGGTGCATGGCTTCAACGATACGCCCCAATCGCTGCTCCCACTGGCGCAATCAATGCGCGAGGCCGGATGGACTGTGGTCGCGCCGCTGTTGTCCGGACACGGGCGCGACTTGCCCACGATGGCATCACAGTCGCGGGCGGCGTTGTGGACGGCAGACGTCGCACGCGAATTCCGCGCGCTCCGTGCGACCCATGCCACGGTCGTGCTGTGCGGACTTTCGATGGGCGGTGCGCTCTGCACACAGCTGGCCGCGAGGCTCCCCGACCTCCCGGCGCTTGTGCTGCTCGCGCCCTATCTCGGCATGCCGCTGACGCTGCAGCTCCAGCTCCCGATCGCCTGGGTGGCTCAGCTGTTCTCGCCGTATCTCTCGGGGCGCGGCGGCGAGCGGTCAATTCACGATCCCGCCGCGCGCGCGAACGCCCTCGGTCCGGGGATCAATACCGCGCGAACCCTAACCGAGCTACGAACGATTGCACTTGCCGCTGAACGTGCCCTCCCCGCAGTACGCGCACCAACCCTCTATTTGCAGTCGCTCGAGGACAATCGGGTCACCGAGTCCGACGCTCGACGGCATTTTGCGATGCTGGGCTCGGCAATTCGCGAGCAGCGGTGGCTGACGGGGTGCGGTCATATAATTACGGCAGACTATTGCCGAGCCGAGGTTGCACGGCAGGTTACCGCGTGGTGCGCGGAATATGCGGGTTTGCCGAACGCGTGGGGTGGGATCGGGAACGCCTGATCCCTATCTTGACGTTCGTTGCGGTTCGACCTCTCGGTCGAACGCCTCCTCTCTCTTTTTTTCTGGATCGTCATGCGAATCTGCGTTGCCGCTGAAACGGTGCCTCGCGAAGACCGCGTTGCGCTGGTCCCCGACAGCGTGGCCAAGCTGGTCAAGGCCGGGCATGAGGTTGTCGTCCAATCGGGCGCAGGCGCTGCCGCCTACCTCGACGACGCGACCTACGTCGCGGCTGGAGCCACCATCGCGCCCGACGGCGCGGCGGCGCATGCTGGCGCGCATGTGGTCGTGCGCATTCAGCGTCCGAGCGAGGCCGAAATCGCGCTCATTCCCGAAGGCGCAGCGCTCATTTCGTTGATGGCGCCAGCATCAGCCGGCCCAACGGTGGCGCTTTTGTCCGCCCGCAGAGTGACGTCGCTGGCGCTCGAGCTGGTCCCGCGCATCACTCGCGCGCAGAGCATGGATGTGCTCTCGTCGCAGGCCACGGTCGCCGGCTACAAGGCCGTGTTGCTCGGTGCCGGCGAGTTGCCGCGTTTTCTCCCGATGTTGACGACAGCGGCCGGCTCGATCACACCCGCCAAGGCGTTCGTTATCGGTGCCGGTGTGGCAGGCCTGCAAGCGCTGGCTACGGCACGACGGCTCGGCGCAGTCACCTCGGGTTTTGACGTACGCTCTGCCGCGGCCGAACAGGTGAAGTCGCTCGGCGCGACGTTCGTGCAATCCGACGTCGTCAGTGCGAGCGCTGAAGACAAAGGCGGCTACGCGAAAGCGCAGAGCGACGACGAAGCCACGCGCACGCTTGCCACCATCGCCAAACACATCAAGGATCAGGATCTCGTCATCACGACGGCCGCGATCCCAGGACGCGCAGCTCCAAAGCTCATCACCGCCGACATGGTGCGCACCATGCGCCCGGGCTCGGTGATTGTCGATCTCGCCGCGGAAACAGGCGGCAACTGCGAGCTCACCAAACTCGGTGAGACGGTGGTCGAACACGGCGTCCGCATCATCGGTGCTTCGAATTTACCTGCCACGATGCCGACGCACGCCAGTCAGATGTTCAGTCGCAACGTACAGACGCTGCTGACCCATCTCGTGAAAGACGGTGCCCTCAATATCGACCTCGCCGACGAAATCACCGGCGCCATGACTCTCACCCATGACGGCCAGGCGAAGAAGTAAGCGTCACGCACTGTTCGCTCGACGTTGCTGAGCGACCCTCGCACAACGCTCCCGTCTTCGCTTCACCCAACTACGGAGAACGCGCCATGTCCGGCACCGGCATCATCCAACTGTACGTCTTCATTCTCGCCGGCTTCGTCGGCTTCCTGCTTATCTCTAAAGTGCCGCCACTGCTGCACACGCCGCTCATGGCCGCGACGAACGCCATCAGCGGCATCTCGCTGGTCGGTAGCATCGTGCTCGCCGGCGGTCAGCATGGCACGGTCGCCACGATTTTGGGTGTCGTCGCGGTGACGTGCGCGATGACCAACGTCGTCGGCGGATTCATCATCACCGATCGCATGCTCAACATGTTCAAGCGCGGCGATAAGCCCGCGCCCAAGAAGGAAGGGTCGGCGTGAGTCTGATGTCCATGCTCCCCCACGCAATGCCGCTGTTGCGCACCGTGGCCGAGGGCACGAGCGAAACGCGTGAACTGATCATTCAGGTCACGTATCTCGCCGCGTCGATCATGTTCATTCTGGGGCTGCGTAGCCTCACGAAGCCAGACGAAGCGCGACGTGGTATGCAGTTGGCCGCGGTCGGTATGCTGCTCGCGATTGTCGGCACGATGCTGCACCAGGAGATCCTCACCTACACGTGGATCCTCACCGGCCTCGTACTCGGCTCGATCATCGGCTACCCGCTTGGCAAGTTCGTACCGATGACGGCGATGCCGCAGCGTATCGCGTTCTCGCACATGTTCGGCGCGCTGGCCGCGACGTTGGTCGGTATCGGCGAGTTCTATCACATGTATCAAGCAGGTGGTCCTGCGCCCGCTGATGCCGATGTGCGGTTCAAGATGGCAGCGCTGGGTTTTGAAGTGCTCTTTGGCGCGCTGACGGTGTCCGGCAGCTTTATGGCCTTCGGCAAGCTGCAGGAATTCATCACTGGACGCCCGGTGACGTACAAAGGACAGAACGTCGTTACGGCACTGCTCTTCCTGATTGCCGTCGGCGCGTTCGTCACGCTGATCATACATCCGTCGAGCGTGCTCGCGTTTTACACGATGGTGGCCGTCTCGTTTATCATCGGCTTCCTGTTCGTGCTGCCGATCGGTGGCGCCGACATGCCGGTCGTGGTGTCGCTGCTCAATTCGTACGCCGGTCTTGCTGCATCGGCGACGGGTTTTGCGATCGGCAACAACGTGTTGATCATCGCTGGTGCGCTTGATGGTGCGTCGGGGTTCATCCTCTCGCTCATCATGTCGAAGGCGATGAACCGGTCGTTTGCGAACGTCTTGTTCGGCGCGTTCGGATCGGGCGGTGGCACGGCCAGCGCGCGTACGTCCGAAGGGTTGGTTGCCAAGAGCATTAGTGCAGAAGATGCGGCTGTGCTGCTCGCGTATGCCGGTAAGGTGATCGTCGTTCCGGGTTATGGCATGGCGGTCGCGCAGGCGCAGCATCAGGTGCGTGAACTCGCGGAGCTGATCGAGAAGAAGGGCGGTGAAGTGAAATACGCCATTCATCCGGTGGCCGGTCGCATGCCTGGACACATGAACGTGCTCCTCGCCGAAGCCAACGTGCCCTATGATCGCATGTACGACATGGAAGAGATCAACGATCAGTTTGCCGAAGCGGATGTCGCTGTCGTGATTGGTGCGAATGACGTCGTAAACCCCGCGGCAAAGACCGACCCGGGCAGCCCGATTTATGGTATGCCGATTTTGCGCGTTAATGAGGCCAAGGCGGTCATCGTCCTCAAGCGTTCGATGAACACTGGCTTTGCCGGCATCGAGAACGATCTGTTCTTCGACGAAAAAACGAGCATGCTCTTTGGCGACGCGAAGGCCTCGCTCTCCAAGCTGGTCAGCGAAGTGAAGGGGCTGTAGCCGGTAGCGCGCGCTCATGTACGAAGTAGCTTTATCGGTCTGCGCGCTGCCACGGCGCAGCGTCGGACGTCACCATCTGGAGTGCTGTAGATGCCCGCATTTGGAAGTTGGGGAACCGATTGGTGGAAGCCGGTTCTTTTCGTACTCGTTGCCGGACACATCACCAACGTCTGCGTGACGCTGTTTCTGCACCGCGCGCAAACCCATCGCGGTGTGCGCTTTCATTACATCGCGGAACTGCCGATGCGCGTCTGGTTGTGGTTGACCACGGCGACGCGCACGAAGGAATGGGTTGCCTGTCATCGCAAACACCACGCCTTCGCCGATCGCGAGGGTGATCCGCACAGCCCGATCGTCGAAGGACTGCGCAATATTCTGCTCAAGGGTGCGTTTTACTATCGCACGGCCGTACGGCAGCCCGGTGTCCTCGAGAAGTACGGCAAGGGAACGCCGGATGACTTTCTCGAACGCCATCTGCTCGACAAGCGCAGCACGTACGGCATCATTCTCATGCTCGCGATCGACATCTGGCTCTTCGGTTTCTTCGTGGGTCCGCTCGTGTGGGCCGTGCAGATGATCTGGATTCCGCTGTGGGCGGCCGGCGTCATCAACGGGGTCGGACACGCGTTGGGCTATCGCAACCATGATGTGAAAGACGCAAGCCGCAACATCTCACCGTTTGGCATCCTCATCGCCGGCGAGGAGCTGCACAACAATCACCACGCCGATCCGCACTCTGCGAAGTTTGCGCATCGCTGGTTCGAATTCGATATCGGCTGGATGTACATCAAGCTCCTATCGTACGTCGGGCTCGCTGAAGTGAAGTACGCCCGCGTTGGCGCGCATGTGCGCGTGACCGAAGTGGCAGACTGAGATGGCCGACGTCACCTGTTCCCGCTGCGGGCAGACCCGCGAAGGCTTCGAGCGTCCGCCCTTTCCAGGCGCGATCGGCGCCCGCATTGTTGGTGAAATTTGCAAGGACTGCTGGTCGCAATGGCTCAAGCAGCAGACCATGCTGATCAATCACTATGGTCTGAATGTGATGGAGCCGCAGGCACGGACCTTCCTCACGCGCAATATGGAAGGCTACTTGTTCAAGACCGGCGCTACCGACGACGTCGATACGACGAAGCAGGGTACGATTACGCACTAGGCGGCGTCCATCGCGAGCGTTGTCGCGACGAACGTTCCCGGAAACGAACAGCGCCTCGACCAAATCACGGTCGAGGCGCTGAACTGCTTACGTCAGCTACAGCAACAGACGAACGGCGCGCTCAACGCGCCATGTTCGGGTGTCGCAGGTGATCAGTTCACTCCAGCGATGTAGCGCGCCAGCCGTCCACAGCTGGTGCATTTCAACGTCACATGCGAATTGGGCGGAGCCGGTGTCGATACCGGATCCCGATCGATACTGCCGGAGCATGACGGGCAGCTCAGTGGCAAACCAGTGCGGTCTGCCGCAATGAGGTGCAACGCTTGCGCCGGGTTGAACGTGTTCGGTCGTGGCTTACGCATCCCGCCTCCTCGCGAATGGTGCTTCGGTCGCAATCCTGCGACCAACGCGTGAAAGCTACACAATCCGGGATGCGATCGGCACTGTTGGAGCAAAGAAACAACCGCCTTCAATAACAGTCGTCCCAAACTTTCGCCAGACGGAATTCCCTTCCGGCACAGCTCGGTGTTGTCCGCTTAGTCCCACGGCGCCGGTCGTCTCCACAGCCGCCGACCTATGCGCCATGACCGCTTGGCCGATAATTCGCTCGTTGATCCGGGGGGAAACAGCTCTGGGTCCGCGAACTCGTCCAGCATGTCGGTCGCCTTCGCCGACGCCTCGTCGGCCCAATGCACAATCTCCGCTTCGACGGTCATGGGCTGGATCGGGCTCCCAAACTCAAGCGACCCGTGGTGCGACAGGATCAGATGCAGCAGTTCGTTGCGCTGCGCGTCGTTGAGCGCCACCCCAGACGCGGCGAGACGTCGGTCGAACATCAGCGCACCCAGTGTCACGTGGCCGAGCAACATGCCGACGGACGTATGCGCGAACCCCTCAGGCGCGACGGCATAGGCCTCCACTTTACCGATATCGTGCAGCATTGCTCCCGCCACCACGAGGTCGGCGTTGGCTTGACGGACGGTCCTCGCGATCTGGCGAGCGATCGACGTGACCTCGTACACGTGCAGCAAGAGGCCGCCGAGCTGCGCGTGATGCCCATTCACCGAACCTGGAGTTCGTTCGAATTGAACGCGAAACGCATCATCAGCGAAGAAGATGTCTACTGACTGTTTTATAAGTGGCGCTGTGATGCCGTTTCGAAGTTTGTCGAGCGCGTCCCAGACCTTCTCGGTTTCTGCGTCGATGCGCACGAGAAACTCGCTCGGATCGAACTGATCATTGGGCAGCACGCGCAACGGTGCGGTCAGTTGCAGCTGGCGACGACTGGTCCCGTTGTCGCCGAATTGGCCGACCTCGCCAATGACTTGCACGACACGCCCTTTGTCGGCGCCTGCGCACCAATCGAGGCGTTCCGACCAGATCGGCGCGGTGTCGATCGAGCCCGTGGAGTTGCCGAGTGTGAGGACGACGAAGGGTAGTCCGGCGCGGGTCGTGCGCTCGGTGCGTTCGCGAATCAGGAAGGCGTGCTGTACGCGATCGCCGATGCCGGCGGCGCGAAGATCGAATGGGGCCATGTCGAATAGTCGGAGCTTCGCGTGCTTCGCTGCAAGGTCCCGGTCGACTGGGTATGCAACGTTGTGGTGCAATGAGCGTTCAGCCCGTTACCCTTTCCGCGCCGTGAGTCGGCGGATTCTTCTCGCAGCCCTTGCGTCAGGCTTCCGGGCGCGAGAGCCTTCTTTATGACTGCTCCCCGTCGTTCCCGCCCTCAGGCGTCAGCTATTGGCTCAGATCCTGTCGGTGTTGCCGAGTTTGGTGTGTCGGCGACCGCTACCGCTACGGGCTCACAGCCCGGTACGATGCTCGCCGACCCGATACCGTCGGAGGCGCTCCGGTTGTGGGTCACGCTGGCGCGGGCGCATTCGGCGATCGCTGCGCACGCCACGGACGATGCTGCGCGCCACGGACTCACGCTCGCCGAGTTTGGCATCCTCGAGGCGCTCTTTCATCTCGGGCCGATGCTGCTGGGCGAGGTGCAACGTCGCATTCTCGTCTCCAGTGGCGGGATCACGTTTCTCGTCGATCGTCTGACCGACAAGGGACTCGTCGAGCGACGGAATTGCCCCGAGGATCGTCGCTCTCGGTACGCCGCACTCACGCCGCGTGGCGAGGCGTTGGTCGCGGAGATCTTTCCGCAGCACGCGGCAGTCATCGAGCGTGCGATGTCGGGTCTGTCCACGGACGAGCTTCGTTTGGCGGGCGAGCTGACGCGAACGCTCGGTCTTCA
>JBBQDB010000061.1:0-22787 GCA_038319245.1 Gemmatimonadales bacterium | reverse complement strand
CCTCGCCGATATTTTCAAATTTCGCGAACGCCGAGGCAGGGACGGCGATTCGTTTTGCTGCTCGGCGGACAGGCCGCTCGTACGCGAACGCATTTCGTGCGCACCGAAGCTCGGCCGCGGACGACTCGACGCGCGCGCTGTTTGCGGCGCTGCTCTTGGCGATGGGCGACTCAGTATTCACCACCCCTGAATTGATGACGCTCGTCCTTGGTCCTTCAGGGGAAGAGCGACGAGTTGCGTTGCAACAGATCACGCGCGATCAACGCCAACCGCTTGTGGTGGCTTCCGACTCCTCCGCGAGCATTGTCGGCATTCGCCTAGTCGAGTCGCTGTATGCAGCAACACCGCTGGAATTCATTGGACAGGCCAGCATGAAGCGCGGTTTTTTCGCGGCGCCTTCCGCGGCCGATTCGATACCGAAGTTTCTCAGTATGGACTCGCTGCCATTGAGCGTTAGAGTGCGCGCGGCATCACTTGGTCACGTGCCGGTGCCAGTGGGCTGGCAATTTCCGGGTGGCACTGCTGGTGTGGTCACGTACATCGGCCCTGCACGGCAATCCGGACCGTTTATACGGATCGACGTGAGCTATTCCACGCTGTACGCGCGAGGCGGTACGCGCTCCGGCGGATTCGCGAGCGGTTACACGCTGTGGTTTGTTGAATCGCCGCAGGGTTGGGTGGTGTTCAGCGCCAGCTCCTGGGTTACCTGATCGGCGACGGACGGGCGCGCAATGCCGTTGCGCATGCACACGCCGCTTCACAGCCCTACGCACGCGCCACGATATCCACGGCGATGCCCCGCCATTTGCCCTGATTAAAACGCCACACACTGAGCAGGCAGCGCGTCACGTGACCCGCAAGAATGGCCAGCCAGATATCGAGCGGGGCGAGCGTGCCGAACGTGCGAATCGCAAAGCAGATGCTCAGCGGCACGATCACCTGCGACGCGATTGAGATGTACAGCGGACTCTTCGTGTCGCCGGTACCTTGCAAGCCGCCCGTGTAGGTCAGCGCCACGGCGATGAACAACCCAGACACGCTCAGCACGCGTAGCAGCTGCGTTCCCAGCTCGACAACGGCAGGCTGCTTGAGACTGAAAATCGCCAGCAGCTGCGCCGGGAGGAAGAAGTAGAAGAGGCCGAGTACCGCGGCGCCCGCGAAACCGATGCGCGCCGCAGTGTGCACAGCGTCCATCGCGCGCTGCGGTTGCCCAGCACCAAGATTCTGTCCGGCAACCGCGGCCGCCGCGCCCATCAAACCCACCGACGTCCACGTCACGAACGAAAAAAGCTGCGAGTACGAGACGGCGAACGCCGCCTGCGCCGCTGCACTTTGGGCCAGCCCACCGATGAACGACAGCATCAGCACGCCGCCAATGTTCATCGCAATGCCTTGAATGCCCGTCGGTAATCCGAACTTGAAGAGCGAACGAATGATCGTCCAATCAGGCGCCAGCGATTCTCCGCGCGGGAATGACACGACCCAGCCGCCGTTGATCAGTTTGTACAGCGCGTACAACGCGACGCTTCCCGACGAGATCACGGTGCCCATCGCTGCACCCCGCGTGCCGAACGCGGGAATTGGTCCGAGTCCGCGAATGAGGACGACGTTGAGTGCGATGTTGAGCACCGTCATCGTGATGCCGAGCCGCATTGGTGTTTTTGCGTCACCAGCCGAACGCAGGGCGCCGCCAAGCATGAAGAACACCAGCATACCGCTGCTGAACATGAACATGATGCGCAAAAACGGCAGCGCTTCGGCTTTCACGTCGGGCGCGGCGTGCACGAAGTCGAGCAGATACGGCGAGAGGACGTAGCCGAGCGGAGCCATGACGAAGATCGCAATCCCGATCGCGGTCAGAAACGCTTGATAGACGGTGCGATCGACCTTGTCACTTTCATTCGCGCCGGCAAATCGCGCGACCAGCACACTCATCCCGCTGAACAGCGACGAGATGAAAACGATGACGACGAGAAAGATCTGCCAGGAGACGCCGATCGCGGCGTTGCCATTTAGCCCAACAAACCGGCCGACCATGACATGATCGACGATGCCTTGCAGACCGCCGATGATGTTCGTGAGCATCGTTGGGAACGCGATCTTCCAGACCGCTGATGTCAGCGGCCCTTCCACGATTGAACGATCGAAGTGGCGCGTCTTACCCGTCTCCGCCATGTCTTCCTATTTCTCGGCTTGCGCTTTGAGTGCCGCGAGACCGATCGCAAAGTCATCGCCGACCATTGAGTCCATACTGATGAATACCTGCATCACTTTCGAAATGAACGGCGCTGGTCCCGCCATCGCCCATTTCACTTCGGTCACGTCGCCCTGTGGTACAAGCGTGAAGACGGCCGTGTTATGTCCTTCGATCGGCTTTTCGAAGTCGAGCTTGATGGTGACTTTGGACGGTTGTGTCGCATCAAGAATCTGCATGCGACCCTTGCCGACTTGAGAGTTGCCGTCCCACTCGTACACCGCACCAGTGCCGGTGGCCGAACCTGTGTACGTCTTCTTCATGGTCAGATCTTTCTTCTCGTACGGCGACCACGACGACCAGCTATGAAAGTCCGCGATGAGCGGAAAGATCTTGTCGGGCGACGCCTTGATCATCGTCACCCGTTCGACGGCAAATGCGTCCGGCTTTCGCGTCGCGAGCACCACGATGCAAAGCAGAACCACGACGACGCTGATGCCGATGTACTTGAGCATGATGTTCTCGTGACGAAGAGTGAGCGCTGGGTTGACCGCGACCTTCCTCAACATCGAGGCGAGCCTCGCGACACGGTATTCAATACCGCGGCATCATCTTCGGCAATATCACGGACATCTCGCGGCCGTCTCACGGACATCTCTTGGACATCGCACGGACATCGCACGGCGGCGATCGTCGACGCCGACGCGCGCATCGATACGCGGATGGTGTACGGCGCGTGCGCGACGTGTGCCGCCAACGCAAACGCCGCCAGACCCGCATCGCCGATGGTCACGGTGACTGGTCCGACGGCGTACGACGCGCTGAATCATGGAGACGTGATTCGATGTGCGAGCGTCGAATTGACGAATGCTATCGACGGTTAGCGTTCGATCGGCATGCCCACGCTGTTGCCCCACTCCGTCCAACTACCGTCGTAGTTGCGCACGTGTTTGTAGCCCAGCAGGTACGTCAGCACGAACCACGTATGTGACGACCGCTCGCCGATGCGACAGTACGTGATCACCGGCTCGCCCGCGTTGAGGCCGATCTCCGTCTCGTAAATCGCGCGGAGTTCAGCGGCCGTTTTGAAAGTCCCGTCCGCTGCCGCGGCACGCGCCCACGGCACGCTGCGCGCACCGGGTATGTGTCCGCCACGCAGCACGCCCTCCTGCGGATACTCAGGCATGTGCGTTACTTTGCCGCTGAACTCGCCGGGCGAGCGCACGTCAATCAACTGACCGCTCGCTGCGGCGAACGTGCGCACTTCATCGCGAAAGGCGCGCACGCGCGCATCATCGCGTGCCGGCGCTGACCACGTGCTCGCCGGATACTGCGATGCCTCGGTCGTCATCTCACGTTCTTCGGCATCCCACTTTGCGCGTCCGCCATCGAGCATGCGAAGCTGCGATTCAGGGAAGTCGAACAGACGAAACACCCAGAACGCGTACGTCGCCCACCAGTTGTTCTTGTCACCATAGAACACCACCGTGGAGGTCGCGTCGATACCCAATCGACGGAGCAGCGCCTCAAATGCGGACGCGTCTACATAATCGCGGACAATCGCGTCGTTCAGGTCCTCGTGCCAATCGAGCTTTTGCGCACCGCGAATGTGGCCGCTGTCGAAGAGCAAGACATCTTCGTTGCTCTCGAGCAGGCGGAGCGTCGGATCATTGAGATGCGCGGCGACCCAGTCGCTGCTGACCAACTGCTCCGGTCGAGCGTATCCACGTTCGGTGATGGGCACGGTGCTGCTGATGGAGCCTGGAGCGGTCATCGAAATTTCTCGTTGAATCGTTGGGCGGCGCGCGTCGGTACGCCGCCCTGGTGTGTCGTCCTACTCGGGCTCAGTTGGTACTTCGATCGTACAGGTGTCAGCAGATCGTGCTCAGGAAATCGACGGCGGCACGCAAGTGGACTTCGACAGCTGGAGAATCGCGTTGGCAACGAGCGTCGCACGCCCCTTATCCGCCGCGCTGTTTACCTCGCCCTGCACCGTTGTCGCCAATGCGGCGAGTGCCGTGTTGCGATTGCCGCAGCCACCACGTTCGGCCGCCGTGAGCGCATTGCGAATCTCACTGATACGAGTAGGCGTGAGACCGCTGTTCCGTTCCATCTGATCGAGATAGGCACGGGCGAGCGCAAAGCTCGGCGGCCACACGGTATGCGGTTGTCCCTGCGCATTGAACTGCTCGTAGCGCACGGTCTTTGCCGCATCGATCTCGTTCTGTGACAGGTACTGGCTCGGCGTGAGTTCATGCACATCGAGGCCGCGCTGCTCGTCGGACGACACGATGGCACCGTTGTACCAATAGGTGCTCCAGTAGCCACCGCCAGGTCCGCGATCATAGAAGCCGATCTCAATCGGCTTGGCCGCGTCGGTGAAGTCGAAGATGGTCGCGCCGCCCATGTAAAACGCCTGCACCATGATGTCGCGCCCAGGTACGGGAATCAGCGATCCATTGTGCGCCGTGCAAATCTCCGCGTCAGTCTGCGGTGCGGGCATCTTGTAATAGCTCTTGAACTTGAGCTCACCGTTGTCGAGCGAGAAAATCGCATTGCCGCCCCATTCGAGCTTGTCGGTCGCACGACAACGCGCCGCACCACCACCGCCCCACTCATCGGAGAAGAGCAGCTTCGTGCCATCGTTGCTGAACGTTGCCGAATGCCAGAACGACATGTTGGAATCGGCGACGGACTTGAGACGCTTCGGGTTTTTCGGGTCGCGCACATCGAACAGCAAGCCGTAGCCCGCACATGCACCGCCCGCATAGCCCGAGCCCGGGTAAGCCGTGATGTCGTGACACCCGCTTTGTCCAACGCCCGTACCGCGATTGGCTGGCGGCGCTGCAGGAGCCGCACCACCGGGAGCACCGGCTGGCGGCGCACCCGCGCGACCACCACGACCGCCGCGCGCACCCGTATCGGACGGAGGCGGCGCATGCACCGTGCGACCCTCGAGATCGGCGAGCAGGTGCGGCGAATTGACGACCGTCGAGCGCTCGGGGTTCTTCAGCGGTACCTTGATGACTTCGATGCGGAATCGGGCGCTCGCGGAGTCACCGGCGGGCGCATCCTGGCAACCGGCGAGTTCCTTCGACGAACGCACGGCGGAGTAGCCGGACACGTAGATGAAGATGCTGTTCCTATCGTCCGGATTTTCGACGAGCGAATTCGTGTGTGAACCGCGACACGTTTGCACGTTGGTGACGAGGCGCGGCTTCGCTTTATCGCTGATATCGAAAATGCGCACACCGCGAAAGCGATCCATGCTGACGGTATCGGTGATCGGCGTCGCGCCGCAGTCGTTACGCGCGCCCTGCCCTTCGCCCGAGATGAACAGCAGGTTGCCGTAGACGGTCGGGTCGCCTTGCGTCGTAGGGCACAGGAACGACGACACGAGCTTTGGTGAGCGCGGATTCGTACCATCCCAAATCACGAAGCCGCGATAGTTGCCTTGAATGATGTAGTTGCCGCTGAACGCGAGATCAGATCCCGTTGCACCACGGCCGGTAAAACCGGCTGGCGCCGGCGAGTTCGAAATCAGCTTCAGATTGAACGACGCGTCACCGGCGTCGGTCGCTGATTCGCCCGGTTTGAGCCCGATGCGAGGATCAGGGCTCGGCGCCTTCGCGCTCTCGGGGTACTTCATCGGCGGCGACTTGGCGAGCGACACATCGCCCGTGACCGTCATGCCTTCGGCGGGGGCAGGCGGACCGCCCGGCGTGGTCGTGGCGCGGGAACAAGCAACCACGGTGACTACGAGGGTCGCGAGAGCGAGCGAGCGTCGGCGTATCATCGATCCGGTGAGTAAGGGGGAACTGTCTCGAGCATCCGCAACATCACGGTGATTTCGGCAGACTGATCCGAGACCACGTCATTTGCAAAACGGAATACGGTTTCGTCGTGCCCAGCGTTGCCATTTTGAAACAGCGTTGTGACCATGGCGATCGCCCCGCGATGATGACCGATCATTCCATTGAGAAAGAGTCGGTCGAAGGCGGAACCACGCGCGCGATCAAGCTGCGCCATCTCCTCGTCGCTCAGCATGCCCGGCATCATCATCTCGTGGTTCATGCCGTCCATCTTCATCACGTGTCGCGTCGCGTTGGAGTCCGGCACGTCTTGCTTTCGTTCACGCAACCAGCGGCGCATCATCTGAATCTCGTCACTCTGCGCGGCGCCAACGCGTAAGCAGAGCCGCTGTACGTCAGCGCGCGCACCGTGCGACGCGGCCCACGCCGCCATGATCACGGCCTGCGCGTGGTGCGGCACCATCCCTTGCATGAACTCGACATCGGCTGGCGCAAACGCGCGTGCAGCACTGTCTGCCGTCGCGAGCACGATCGCCGTCGCCGCCGATCCTGGTACGACAACGCCGGTGCCGGGTGCCAGCACCGGTGGACGCGTGACCACCGCCGATGCACACGCACCAGTACCCATACCAACAGTTGCAACGGCGAGCAATGCGCGCCAGCGACGACACAGAGATGGCATAAAAGTCTTCACTTCGGAAAGCCAGTGGTCGGCAGCGAGGGCGTGAGCGTCAACGCGTTTTGATAGTACACTTTCTTGAGCACTGCATCGGGGAGATCAATGCCGTACAGCTTCCAAAACGCGTGGTAGCCTCGATAGTAGTCGAAGTAGTCATCGCGTGTTTCGAAGACACGCCAGTAGTACGGATACTCTTCCGGCTGAAACGAATCTTTGCCGAAGAGAATACGATCCTGATACTTGATGAAGAAATCGCGCATCGCACGGGGCTGCCGCCCGATGTCGTAGAGTACAGCGCCAATTTCCGTATACACGTTCGGCATCTCCGCCATCATCTTCCCGAGTCGGCCGAGATCGTTCGCGTGCCAGCCCATGTGCGCAGCAACGAACGTGGTTGACTTATGCTTGCGAAACAGATTGTCACGTTCGGTCATGAGTTGCTCGAACGTCGGATACTTATCCGGCGGATAGCGTCTATCACCGAACAAGGCCATTTCAAGCCACCGTTCGTTGGTGGTCTCTAGCGGCTGAAAAAATTCCTGTGGGTCGGCCGTGTGAATGAACACTGGCAGCTTGAGTCGCGCGCATGCGTCCCATATCGGATCGAGTGCGGGGTCGTCGATTTTGAGACGCGAGCCGTCCGGCTTGCGCACGGTAAGCCCGAAGCTCTTAGGAATTTCGCCAACACCAACCGCACCGGCCGCGACATCTGCCTCGAGCTGCGCGACGGCCTTGGCCGCCCACTCCGGCCCGACGTTCGAAAAATTGATGCCCGCGAGGATGCGCACGCGGTCCTTCATGTTGGAAGCGCGAATATTCGCCATCGCCTTGACCAACCGATCGCCCGACATGTTGTCGGCCGCGACCATCATGCGCACGTTCAGGCTATCGAGCGATGCACCAAGCTGCGCGAGCGTTTCTGCTGAGCCCAGCAGGCCTTGCGGATGTCCATGAAAATCGATGGCGGGATACTTGGCCGTCTTCACCATGTGCGCGGTCGACACCAGCGTCGATTTCGGACGATAGTCGACAATACTCGGCGCGGGGAACTCGGGCGCCATGCAGCTACGCGGACGAATCTCCGTCATCCCGGCGGGACATGACTCTCCCGGTTTAATGCTCGTTGCACCGCGCATGCCGCCGCGACCACCGGGCGGTTGCAGCGCGTGCGCTGGAGCTACACTGACCAGAAGCGCGACGATGACACCGACGACGACTGCGGCGCTGGAACGCAGCGCGAAAAATGGGCGACGCATGTACTCCCCTGAAGATCGAGAATCCGCTGGAATGTGTGTGTCGGTCGGTGCGAACGGAATGACATCGCGACGCCGAGTAGCGAATCAATTGCTGAATCGAACGGTGAATCGGGTGTAGTGTCGAGTGGTGCGTCTATCCGTTACTTCCCGACGACGGCTTTGGCGAGCCGCTCCATCGTTTTCCCGACCGGCAGCGAGGGCTTGCCTGGCAGAATATTCCACGAGTTGAAGACGACGACCATGTCGCGATCGGGGAAGGCGAACGGGAATTGCCCACCGAAGCCTGACCCCGACCAGACCAATTTTGTCGCGTCGAGTGGATCGGGATAGAGCCACCACTTGAGCCCATACTTGGCGGCGTTGGGACGACTGCTCGTCGCGATCGCCGGTGTGATGGACGTCTTGACCCAATCTGACGAGACGATGCGCACGCCGTTCCAAACGCCATCCTGCGTGAACAGATACCAGATGCGCGCGAGATCACGTGCATCGAGGTACAGTCCGCCTTCGCTATCAATGGAGCCGGCTGGCGTGCGCTTCCAATACCATTGCGTAATGCCGATCGGCGCGAAGAGATGTTGCGCCGCATACTCCTCAATATCCGAACCCGTCGCTTGCCTGAAGATGTGCGCCAACAGCGTGCTCTCGCCGCTGCTGTAGTTGAACTGCGTGCCGGGCTCGCGCATCATCGGGCGATTGATGGTGAACTGCACCCAATCTGGGCTCGCTTCGAGCGCGCTCGCCGTGTTCTTCGGATCGATGTACGGGAGGGACTCGTTCCAATCGAAGCCGCCGGTCATCGTCAACAAATGCCGTACGGTGATGCGACGCTTCCGATCGTCGATGTTGGCGACCTTGGTCGTATCGAAAAACTTGAGAATCGGCGTGTCAATGCTTGGGAAATCACCACGCATCACCGCCGTACCAATCACAACCGACGCGACGGTTTTCGTGACGGATTGCAGCGTATGCAGATCGCCGCGCCGATAGTACGGATGCCACCACGGATTGAAGTAGTTGAACGGACCGGTGGGATCGTGCGCATTCAACGCGTTCGTCACTTTCGCTGAATCGCCGTAAATGGCGCCGTAGTCGTGCGTGTACTTCGCATCGAAGGCCACCTTCCCATGCCGAATGACGAGCAGGCGATCCACGTTGCCGTATGTTCCTGCGCGAATTTCGGCGTCGATCGAATCGAGCACCTTGGCGTTGAGTCCAAGCGAGGCCGGTGACGCGGACAGCCAGGGTCGCGTCGGCGCCGATTGCGCCTCAAGTCTCTGACTCACACTACCGACCACGATCAGCACCAGCGCCGCAGTGAGCGTCTTCATGAATACTCCGTCGAGGTAACCGCATGAATATGTGCTGCCACGCGCACCATGGCCGCGACACTGCGGTCGACGTCTGCCGAGGTCGTGGCCCATGACGAGACGCTGATGCGCATCGCTACCTGGCCCTGCCATTCGGTGATGCCGGCCCAGCAGGTCCCTTCGTCCTGCACAGCCGCAATCACACGTCGGGTGGTGGTCGCGTCACCAAAGCTGACGAGCACCTGATTGAGCACGACCTCGTTGAGAATCTCGAAGCCCGCCGAGCGTAAGAGTGTGGCGAAGCGCGTCGCGTGCAGACAGCACTGCTCGATGAGATCGGCGACGCCCGAGCGACCGAGTTGCTGCAGCGCGGCCCACACATCGACGCCACGCGCGCGACGTGAGAGCTCCGGCGTGAAGTCCGACGGATTGCGATACGTCGACTCGGTGGGCAGGTACGCGGCCGTGATCGCCATAGCGGCCTGCAAGGCATGCGGATCGCGCACAATGGCGAGCCCGCTATCGTATGGCACGTTGAGCCACTTATGGGCATCGGTGGCCCACGAGTCGGCGAGCTCCATGCCTGCAACGAGTGCGGCGCGCGATGGCGTCGCCGCGGCCCACAATCCGAACGCACCGTCGACATGTACCCACGCGCCGACTTCACGCGCGCGCGTCACAATTTCGGCAATGGGATCGACGGCGCCGGTGTTCACATTGCCGGCCTGTACGCACACGATGGTGGGGCCGGCGAGTGTCGGGAAGCGATCGAGTCGCATGCGTCCCTGTTTGTCTACCGGTACGCTCGTTACGCGTGTGCGCCCGAGACCCAGCATGCCAAGTGCCTTGGTAACCGACGGATGAATTTCGTCGCCGACGACGACGGTGATTGGCGGCGCGCCAAAGAGTCCGTCCGCTTCCACGTTCCATCCCACGCGCTCGAGTACCGCGTGGCGTGCCGCGGCGAGTGCAGTGAAGTTGGCAACGGTTGCGCCCGTGACGAACGCCGCGCCGCTGTCTGCAGGCAATCGTAGCACCTCGAGCAGCCAACGCAGTGCGGTCGCTTCGATCTGTGCCGTCGCGACGGTCGCGCGATAGATCGCCGAATTCTGATCCCACGCTGTCGTCAACCAATTCGCGGCAACGGTGACGGGTAGCGCGCCGCCAATGACAAAGCCGAAAAAACGCGGACCGGCCATCGCGACGGTCGCCGGCGACGCGAGATCGTCAAGCTGCGCAATGACGTCTTGGGGATCACACGGACCCTCGGGCAGCGCGCCGTCGAGCGCCGGTAGTGCCGCGAGCGCGCGCTCGGTCGGTGCGACGCTCCGCGCGTCGAGTCCGTCGAGATAGCGAATGGCGCGTTGTGCCGTGTCTTCGAGCAGAGGTCGCATGATTTGGTGATGGAGCAAACGGTGACCGACTGCGGAAGTAGACGCCGATGAAATATGCGCCGTGACAGGAGGTTGCACCGCATCCATAATTCGCCGATCCACGTCCCCCCGCGCTCCTGAGGCCCGCCGTGACATTCCGATTGCCGTTGGTGCTGACTACTGCGACGCTCTGTGTCCTGTCGTTTGCGTCGTCGTTTGCCGCTGCACTCAGCGCGCAACCGCGTGCGTCAACGATCACCACACCGGCCAAAGCGACGGCTACACGGGCCGCGGTACCCGCGGTGGCACCGTTCGTCGTGCCCGCGTGGGCGTTTCCCACGTCGGCAGCACCGAACCCCGCGCCGCCGACCGATAGCGTGACGCCGCAGCATGTGCCGCACAGCAGCCGCTCGTTCACCAGTGCGCACGCGAAGAACTCGTTCGACATTGCGGATTGGTTCCCTGAGGCGCACCCGCCGATGCCAGCAGCGGTACAGTACGGCCGACGCCCCGCCGCTCGCGCCTGCGCGCTCTGCCATCTGGCCGACGGCGCTGGCCGTCCGGAAAACGCGACGCTTGCCGGTTTACCCGTCGAGTACATCGTCAAGCAGGTCAGCGCATTTCGCGATAGTTCGCGGCTCGTGGCCAACCCGGCATCGAGCGTCAACAGCATGCATCTCATCGCGAGATCATTCGCGGATTCGGACGTCATCATGGCCGCACGGTACTACTCGGCGTTACGTCTTACGCGTCGCAATCGCGTCATCGAATCCGCGACGGTGCCCAAGACGCGCATCGAGATCATGCTCTTCGCGCTCGACGGAGAGGGCCGAGAGCCACTCGACGGCCGACTCATCGAAGTGCCCGAGGATTGGGAACGTCATGAACTGCACGATCCCGGTTTGACCTACGACACGTACGTACCGATCGGATCGCTGCGTCGTGGGCGTCAGCTCGTTCGAACGGGGGCGGCCGGCGCCGCTACGGCCTGTACCAAGTGTCACGGCCCACAGCTGCTTGGTGTGGGGTTGGTTCCGCCGATCGCCGGGCGCTCGCCGTCGTATCTGCTGCGGCAGCTGATGAATTTTCGTACCGGGGCGCGCCACGACGACGGCAGTGCGCCAATGCAACCAGTAGTTAGTGCGCTGACTGTCGACGACATGGTTGCCGTGTCGGGCTACGTGGGCTCGCTCGCGCCGGCTCCGCTACGTGCCGCCAACACGCATTCAGCGCGCGCGCATTGACGCGTGACGCGAGGGTCGGCTCGACCGTGGATTCCGACCTAACGGCGCGACTCGACGCGTTGTGCAACGAGGGCTGGGCGCTCTGGGAGCAGTTCGACACCACTGTCCGCGATCACGAATTCCATCCCTTCGTGGCGGCCGACTACGACGTCGTTCGCACAGCGCTCGTCGCGCATCGACATCCGGGGCAACGCTTTCTCGAATGGGGGTCGGCTACCGGGGTGATCACCATTATGGCAGACCTGCTGGGCTTCGAGGCGTATGGTATCGAGTTGGACGGCGCACTCGTGACGCGTGCACGCGCGTTGGCGACATCGTTCAAATCACGTGCGACGTTCGCGTCGGGCAGCTTTTTGCCAACGGGGTATCGCTTCAAGCCGCGCGACGGCAACGACGATATGGGAACCTTGGGCGACGGGCCATCGGGCTATTTGCAGCTTGGCCGCGCGCTTGGCGACTTCGACGTCGTCTTCGGCTATCCGTGGGGCGGTGAATCGCCGGTCATGCTCGATGTGATGCAGCAGTACGGTTCACCGGACGCGCTGCTACTGTTGCATGACACGATTCGCGGTGTACGCGCCTTCCGCGGTGGTCGCGCGCTGTAGCCCGGCCGCGGCCACCGGCGTCTACTCGGACGACTCGCGAAAGTGCTCACTCGCGATCAACCAGCCCATGTCGGTGTGCCGCCACTCGGCGACGTAAACCCCGCGCAGCTGCTGCTCGCCGATGCCGCGCCGCCATCGACCGATCCACTGCCCATGCTCGGTGGCGCTCGTCGGTGGGTCATGCATGACGACCTCGGTTGGCTGCCGCACATAGCCACGAAACGAGGCGTCGGCGAACTGCGCAACGAACGCCGCGCGCGACGCATCCGGACCGACAAGGCATGTCCCGCCAGCGACATCGACCCGTACGTCGGCGAGCATCAACGCGACAATACGGTCCGCGTCGCGAGCGACGATGGCAGCGTTGGAGCGCGCACGCTGTGCGTGAATCGCGGGCGCGCTCACAACGAGGCCGTGCTACTTCTTGGTCGCGGCGGCCTTGAAGCGCGCGCGAATCTCGAGCAACTCCGTGCTGTGATCGTGATTCTTTTTGATGATATCCTCGAGCAACTTCATGATCGCAATGTTGTCTTCGATGCTCACCGGCTCACCGCTTAAGTGCACGCCGAAGCCGAAGTGCTCGCCAGGTACGAGCACAAGATCGTTGACGAGCACGACGTCGCTGGTTTCGTCTGCGACACGCACGGCGACAAACTTCTTCCCCGCCTTCTCCATGAAGCTGATACGCAGGCCATTCGCCGTGGCCGGCCATGCCGGATACGGATGCATCTGACCGTCACTCCCCTGGAACGAGGATGTGGTGTTGGTCAGGTTCGGAAAGTTGCGCTCGAAGTTGCCGACGTACATCAAGGCATGTCGCATGGGAACCATTCAGGTGAAGGATCGGGAAAACGCCGGCCGGGCGACCTAGCATATACAAAGAGTACGCCGCACACGCGACGAGGGGAATGAGCGGCTCTCGACCAAAGCGACGGCCGGGGCTAGCTTCCGCGGTCTGCCCTGAGTTCTTTGGTTGCTCCCGTAGGCGGTGATGCCTCCGTGACCTGCCCGCCGGACGTCACGATCACGCCCGAAGTCGCGCTTGCCTTCCGATCCCGCCGGAGACGATACCCGTCTCCACCCGCAGCCGCTGGTTGATGCCGTGTCCCCCACGTCGCAGGGCGACGACCGAACGCAGCGTCTGATTCGTGCGGCGGGTGTCGGACTTTGGGACTGGGACCTGCGCAGCAACGCCGTCTACTTCTCTCCAGAGTGGAAGGCACAGATCGGATATGCGCCACACGAAATCGTCGACGATTTCGCGGATTATGATGCGACTCCATCCGGTTGCCAACTCTGCCTATGAGCAACTCTTTCGCATCCCGCGGGGACAGCTGATCGGTCGACACATTCGCGAGGTCGTCGGCGAACGGTTGTGGAGCGAAAGCGTGCCGTACGTACGGCGTGCGTTGGTTGGCGAGACCGACAGTTTCGAGACGCACTTTACGATGTTCGGGCAGCAACGTTTGGCACTGATGCGGTATATCCCCGATGTGAACCAGGCCAACGAGGTGGTCGGCTTTTTTTCGGTTGGGCTCGACATTACCGACGTCAGGCAATTCGAAACAGCACTGTCGGAAAGCGAGGAGCGGTTGCGCTTTGCGCTCGACGCGACGAGCGACGGCGTATGGGATTGGCATATCGCGGAAGCGCGCGTGTACTTCAGCGCGCAGTGGTGCCGATTGCTTGGCTATTCGCCAGACGAGGTTCCGGGCACGACCGACTTTTTCTTTTCCATCGTCCATCCCGACGACGTGGCGCGGGCGCGCTTCGCCACCGAAGAGCATCTCGCGGGTCTGACGGAGACGAAACAGAACGAAGTGCGGTTACAAACCAAGTCCGGCGAGTATCGCTGGTTCCTCGATCGTGGGAAGGTCGTGGCACAAGGTGATGACGGGCAACCGCTGCGCATGGTGGGTACGATTGCGGATATCACGACGAGCAAACAGGCGGAATCAGAACGCGCGCGCCTCGAGCTTCAGTTGCGACAGGCGCAGAAGATGGAATCGATCGGTCGTCTTGCAGGCGGTGTAGCGCACGATTTCAACAACATGCTCGGCATCATTCTCGGACACACCGACGTCGCACTCGAACACGCATCGCTCGTACCGAGTGTACGGGCGGACTTGCTCGCCGCGCGGAATGCAGCCACGCGCTCGGCGGATATCGTGCGGCAACTGCTCGCCTTTGCGAGACAACAAAGCGTCGCACCCATCGTCGTCGACCTGAATGCACGCATCGGTGGGCTATTGTCGTTACTTGCGCGACTACTCGGTGAAGACATCCACGTCACCAGTCAAGCAGATCCTGCGCTGTGGCCAGTGCGAATCGACCCGTCGCAGCTCGATCAGGTGCTGACCAACCTCTGTGTGAATGCCCGCAAGGCAATCGTCGGCGTCGGCAACATCGCCATCGAGACCGCGAATGTGGAGATCGATGCGTGGTATTGTGCCAACCACGCGCTCGCGGTGCCCGGTTCGTACGTTCGTCTCACCGTCACGGACAATGGTTGCGGCATGGACGAGGAGACGCTGGCTAAAATCTTCGAACCGTTCTTCACGACCAGCGACACCGGTGAAGGCATCGGCCTCGGTCTAGCCACCGTGTTCGGTGTAGTCACGCTGAACCGCGGCTTCGTGCACGTCACCATTACGCCGGGGCATGGCGCCTCATTCGAAATCTTTCTTCCACGCCATCATGGCGCGGTCGATGCAACTCCGTCGCGCTCCGCCGATCCATCCGCGGACTCTGCGACGCGCGCACGCACGGCCACGATTCTCGTCGTTGAGGACGAGCCTGCGCTGCTCGCGATTGCGACGCGGATGCTCGAGTCAAATGGCTACCGGGTGTTGCGCGCTGGTGGACCGGCCGAGGCGTTGCAGATTGTCGACGAGCATCCCGCGCGGATCGATTTGCTCGTTACAGACGTGATCATGCCCGGGATGAATGGCCATGCGCTGGCTCGCAGGCTACTCGAGAAGCGGCCTGGTCTCCGGGTGCTCTACATGTCCGGCTATCCGTCAGACGTCATCGCGGATCAGGGCGTACTCGTAGACGGCGTGCAGTTTCTGCAAAAGCCGTTTCTGATCAGCGAATTCAACGGCAAGGTACGGGACACGCTGGCGCTGATGGAATGAACGTGACCGGTGCGCGATCAATTGTGCGTTTCGCTCGCACTGCATGTGCATTATCTCGAGGTATTGCATCGAGCGCGCGCGCCATCGCGTCCATCGCAGAAGTTCGTACTCGCGTACCCGATGATGACGTTGCAGTTGTCGTTTCCGTTGCCGCAACTTCAAGCAACAGTACGACGGGTCCACGGTCACTTCGCATCCACGACACGCGTGTCGCACGCCGCGGGAGCCGATATCGCCGTGACGAGTTGGAGTTGGCCCGACACGGCGCATGTACAAGCGATATTGCAGCAGCAGGCGATGCAGACCGTCGTCGCGCGTGGTGTATCGGAAAGAAGATTTCGTACAAGGATCTCGAACTTCGCTTAAGACCCGTGTAGGGTAGAAACCTCAAGCATTCACGTGATAGCGTTTTGCCTCGTTACTGATCGCTATTTCGCCGTCGCCTGCTTTGCTTCGTCAAGCAACTTACGCACCACGGCGTCCTGCTCCTCGTACTTCCCTTCGCCAAAGTGGTGAAAGCGCACGCGCCCTTTCGCGTCGACGAAGTACGCCGCCGGCCAGTACTGATTCTGAAAGCTGTTCCAGATCGCGTAGTCGCCATCGATGACGACTGGATACGTGACGCCGAGATCCTTCACGGCTGCGCGCACGTTGGCTGGGACGCGCTCGCGGGCCAGCTCTGGCGTGTGCACACCAATGACTACGAGACCTTCATCCTTGTACTTCGCATACAGCGCCTTCACATGTGGTAACGCGTTGAGGCAATTGATGCACTGAAACGTCCAGAAGTCGACTAACACCACCTTGCCGCGCAGCGATGCCGTGGTGATCGGCGCCGAGTTGATCCACTCACGACCGCTGGGCAGCTCGGGCATTGCTCCCTCGTCAATCAGCGCGGGCGACGGCGGCAACAAAAAACTGTCGAGCGATTCGCCGAGTACCTGGCGACCGGCTTCGCGTGGCGCGAGTCGATTGACGAGGACCGTCTCTGCCGCAGCAGTGCGAATGAAGTCGCCTTTCGCGAGCAGCGTGCGGTCCAACCCCAGCGCGATGGAAACGACACCGAGCAATGCCGTCACGCCCAAGGTGCGACGAATGAAACGATCCATGGAGAGACTCCGACGAAGTAGCGTGGTGACACGTTGACCAGCGAGCAGGACGACGGCCAGCGCCGTACTCGCACCGGCGCCGAATGCGGTGAGCAGTGCGAGGGTGGACGCGGTGTGGCCACTGGCGCGCCCTCCGACAATGACGAGACCGAGAATAGGGCCAGCGCACGGTGCCCAGAGCAGACCGATCGCCGCGCCCACCAGCAGCGGTCCGATGACGCCGCCGCTGCGCTGGCCAGAGGCATCCACCCGAACGCCAATGCGAACGAGGGGCTCGGTCACGAAGTGCGCAACCCGTTCAGAGATGAGCGACAATGCGACGACGCCGAGCATGGCCAAGGCGAGGTAGCGCCCAACGTCGCTGGCCGACGCGATCCACGTGGTACCCAGCGTTGCAGCGGTTGCCGCAACGGCGAACATCAACGTGAGCCCCACCAGCATCAGTACGCGATCGCGACGCGACTGCTCAGCGTGCGAAAACACGAGTGGGACAATCGGCAGTACGCACGGGCTGACGATCGTGAGCAATCCGCCAAGAAACGCGAGCAGGAAGGTGGCCATACTCCAGCTATCCGCGTTTGCTCAGCAGAGTTCCGACACGTGCATTGGTTGAACGTTTCATAGCGCGCACTCGCGCTATCGTCTCAGGATTTCGGCGGTGGCGCGGGTGCGTCGAGCGGTCGCGCAACGGCGCCTGATGCTCGTGTGACAATCGGCGGAGACACCACGCCATCGAGCACGTCACGCACGATGCGGGTCAATTGACTCGCGGTGTACGGCTTCGCGATGAAGTTCGCGAATCCCGCCTCCAAAGACACGGGAAGCGACAGACTGTCGGTGTAGCCCGAGGTAAAGATGCAGCACACGTGCGGGCGCAGTCGCTTCGCCTGCACGGCCAACTCCCACCCACTCATGCCCGGCATCACCATATCCGTGAGCATCAGTTCGATCTCGAGCGCCTCATCGGCAAGCAGTACGAGCGCTTCGGCACCGCTGGAGGCTGTCAGCACATGATAGCCCGCCACGCGCAGCAGCCGTTCGGCGAGGCGCAGTATGGCCGGCTCGTCTTCGACGATCAATATCGATTCGTTCCCGCGATCGGAGCGCGGGAGCGGCGGTGTCTCGTCCGTCACATCGCCCGGATCGAGGTGCTCAACGCGCGGCAGGAAGATCGTGAACGTGGAACCGTGCCCCAACTCGCTCTCGACGAACACGCACCCACCACTCTGCTTGACGATCCCGTACACCATGGCGAGACCAAGCCCGGTGCCGTCGCCCATTGCTTTCGTCGTAAAGAACGGCTCAAAGATGCGCGCCGCCGTCTCGGTGGACATACCCGCACCAGTGTCGGCCACCGAGAGCTCCACGTAGGAACCCGCCACCACGCCGGGGTGCGTCGCCGCAAAATCCTCGTCGAGCTCCCGGTCGCGTACGTTGATGCCGAGCGTACCGCCCGCCGGCATCGCGTCCCGCGCGTTGAGTACCAAATTGAGTATAACCTGCTCGAGTTGCGCCGGATCGGCGCGCACGTGTCCAACATCCTTCGGCGCGGATAGCGAAACGGTCACGTCAGGTCCGAACAGCCGACGCACGACTCCACGCATCCCGTGCAACATCGCGCTCAGGTCGAGACGTTCGAACGACATGATCTGCTTGCGACTGAACGCAAGGAGCTGTCGTGTCAGTTGCGCCGCACGCTTGCCCGCCTGTTCGATTTCGCGCAAATCCTGTCGTATCGGATCACCAGCAGAGAGCTCGCGCTGTGCAACACTCGCGGTCCCGTTGATGACGGTCAGGAGGTTATTGAAGTCATGCGCAATGCCGCCGGCGAGACGTCCTACCGTTTCCATGCGCTGCGCCTGCATCAGTCGCTGCGACTGGAGACGCACTTCAGTGAGATCGCGACTGACTGCAACAAAATGCGTGATCGCACCACTGGTGTCGCGTACCGGAATCACCGTGAGTTCCACGACGAAATGCGATCCGTTCTTTCTCCGATTCGTAGTCTCTCGGCTCCACACCTTTCCGTCGAGGATCGTCCGCCACATGTCGTGGTAAAAGCGGCTGTCGTGTTCGCCGGACTTGAGCAAGTCACCCGGCGTGCGACCCACCGCTTCATGTAGCGCGTAGCCCGTGAGCGTGGTAAACGTCTCGTTCACCGTCTCGATGACCCCCTTCGGATCGGTGATGAAGATCGCGTTCGTCGTCGCGTTGAACGCCGCAGTATGCATGTCGCGCGACCACTCGGCGCGCTTCTGCACCGTGATATCGGTCATCGTGATTCGGCACTCACTTTCGTTCGCGTCCGCGTTGGTGACAGCCATTGCGGCGAGTCGTAGCACCACGCGACCTCGCGGCTGCGCAACCAACGACACATCGCCCGTCAGATTCGGCGTGCCGGCGAAAACCTGATCCAACAGGTCGGCGAACATCGTGCGGTCTGCAAGATCGAGAAAGAGCGCAAAACGACGATGGACGAGCCACGAACGATCGAGACCAAGGAGCCGAGCGGCCGTGAGATTGACCTCGCGCATTGTCCCGAGGCGATCGAGCGTCATGTAGCCCACCGGTGCATCATCGAACAAGCTCTTGAATCGCGCCAACGCGGCGTTCACCTCACCGCGTGCATGACGCAGCTCTTCGTTTTGCATCTGCAGTTCGATCTGATGCACCTGCAATTCGTACACATACCGCGAGGTATGGATATCGAGATCGTCGTGCGCCGGCTCTGCCTCAGATTCAGCGCGTTTGAGCCGCGTCTCGGCGGCGAAGCGCAACTCCTGTGCTCGACTGGATTCTTCTTCGTCGCTCATGGCGGCGGACCGACCGTTGGCGCGATTGCGGCAGGCGACGTTGCCGACGTCGCATCCTGAGCCCCGTCGCGGCGGTCCTCTTGCTGCTCCTCGATCTGCTGCGCCTGCGCCTCGATGTGCTTCTCGAGTCCGGCCTGCGTGGCGCGCAGCTGTCCTTCGAGCTGCTTGGATGCGGTGATGTCTGAGAACGTAATGGCGACACCTTCGACCTGATTCTCGAGCGTACGGTACGGCATGATACGCACCAGAAACCATCGACCATCGCGCGTCGTGGCCGGCTGCTCATGCGCGACCAGCGTCCGTAGTACTTGCCGCGCGTCGTTCGCGAAATTCGGGTAGGCCAACTCCGACGCGAGGTCGGTGATCGGGCGTCCTGTGTCGCCGGGAATCAGCTTGAAGATGCGATTGGAGCCGGCCGTGAAGAGCCGCACATTCAACGCGCTGTCGAGGAAGACCGTCGCGATCTCGGTATTCTCGAGCAGGTTCTTCATGTCGTTGCTCACGCGCGAGAGATCGTCGATCTTGGCCTGCAGTTCGTGATTGAGCGACTGCAACTCCTCGTTCATCGACTGCATCTCTTCCTTCGATGTCGTCAACTCTTCGTTGGTGGACTGCAGTTCCTCATTGGTGGACTGCAGCTCCTCATTGACCGCGTTGAGATCCTCTTGCGATGTGCGCGTTTCATCGCGCGTGCTCTGCAACGCTTGCCGCGCCTGTGACAGCTGCTGCTCAAGCTCGACCACATGCGCCTTGGTCGTTACGCGGCGGCCACTGCCGGCGAGGAGCGGCGCAGGCGGTATTGTGATCGAGTCGGCAAACAGCACCATCACGAGGCCACGCAATACCTCAGGCGCCTGTAGGCGCTGCACGGTGAGATCCACCGTGTGCGCACCGTCGGTCTCGGTCACGTGCACGTTGCGGCGCACGACGGGCTGCTGCTGCACGAGCGCTGCTCGGAACGCATCCGCGAACTCCTGTCGCAACCCATCGCGCACCATCGCGAACACATTCCAGTTGGTCTTCCCCGCTGCCGGTTCGAGGTACTTGCCGGTACGTCCATTGATAAAGAGGATGTCGCCTTTCTCATCCGCCAGCACCGCGGCCGGTGTACACGATGCCAGGAGAAAACGCTCCGCCTCAGTTTGCAGACTATCGGGCACCTTGGTATTCCTCGCGAGTGCGGGATCTGCTTTCTGCGCACGCGCAAACGCGGCAGGAAACGCCAGCGGTTCGCCCCGGTGCGGAGTATCCCTGCGCACAAAGGCATGCGTGTTGCCCGGCATCGCGGTGAACAGCTCCGTCGCCGTCCCGATGGATTCCGCGTTCCCGAGCAGCAGCACGCCGCCGGGATTGAGACAATAGTGAAACAGCGGCAAGATCTTATTCTGCAGCTCAGGCGTGAGATAGATCAGCAGATTCCGGCAGGTGACGATATCGAGCCGAGTGAACGGCGGATCCATGACCAGATTGTGCGGCGCGAAGACGATGGTTTCGCGCATGACCTTCCCGATCTGAAAGCCACGGTCGCTCGGGACGAAGAACTGTTCGAGTCGGGATGCTGACACCTCCGCGGCAATGTTGAGCGGATAGAAGCCAGCGCGGGCGCGATCGATCGCGTCGCTGTCGAGGTCCGTCGCGAAGATCTGCAGCGTTGCCGTCGATCCAGGTATGGCGGTGACCGCCTCGCGGAACAGGATGGCCAGCGAATACGCCTCCTCGCCCGTCGCACACGCAGCGGTCCACGCCCGCACCGGTACGTCGCGCGGTTGCCGCTTGATCAGGTCCGGCAGCACATCCGTCGCGAGCTGCTGCCAGACGTCAGGGTCGCGAAAGAACCTCGTGACGCTGATCAGCAACTCCTTGAATAACAGGTCGAGCTCCTGCGGATTGGCCTGCACGAACAGCACGTATGCGTCGACGTTGGGTAAGTGATGAATGCCCATCCGCCGCTCGATGCGCCGCCGTACCGTGCTCTCTTTGTACAGCGAAAAATCATGGCCACTCCGTGAACGCAGCAGCACGATGACCTTCGCCAGCGCATTCGTCGTGTCCACCGGCAGCTCGGCCCCGACCACCAGCGACGGGGTGTGCTGCACGTAGGCCAATATCTCGAGCGGCAATGCAGCGGCCGGCGCAACGACATCGGCAAGCCCCGCATCGATCGCACTCTTGGGCATGCTGTCGAAGCCGGCTGACTCGGGCGACTGCACAAAGACGCCGCCCGCTTTGCCTTTGATGGCTTTGAGGCCGAGCGTGCCGTCGGTGCCCATCCCCGACAGAATGACGCCAATGCTGCGCGAGTCCGCGTCTTCAGCAAGCGCCTTGAAGAAATAGTCAATCGGCAGGCGCAACCCGCGCGGCGCACTCGGCGGCAGCAGGCGCAGCACGCCGTGCAACATCGACAGGTCGGTGTTGGGCGGAATCACGTACACGCGGTCCGGGGCGACCTGCATGCCGTCGGTGACCTGTGCGACTGGCATCTGCGTCGAACGTTGCAGGATTTCGGCCAACATCCCAACGTGCGTGGGATCGAGATGCTGCACGATCACATACGCCATTCCGCTCGCCGACGGCACATTGCGCAGGAATGCTTCGAGCGCCTCCAATCCTCCGGCAGACGCACCGATTCCCACGATGGGGAACGCGGTTGTCGCGGGCTTCGACATTTGCGGACGCCGTCGCCGGCAGGTTTACGCTACGCACGGAATCCGCGTCGTGCAAAGGAACGCGGGTGCATCGACGCGGTGTCAGTCAAGAATTACGCGAGTGGTCCTACAGAGTGTAACCCAGTTGTGCCGTGGGTGCGAATTTTCGTCCCATGCAGTACACAGCTCGGGAGGGCAGCACCGTGGTTCGCGCGGCGCGGCACCGTTCGTGCAACCAAGTCGCGGTGTCAACGAGTCCGCGACGGACTGATGCGCGAGGCCCGTCCTACCTTCGTGTTCCTGCCATGCCCAAACGCTTCACCATTCGATCCGGGTATCGTACAGCCGATGCGGGCTCGACGCTGCCAGTCGCGCCGGTCGCGCCAGTTGTGCCATCGACGTCGGGATCGTGGGTCTTGCCGCCGGAGCGTGAAGCTGAGCTCGTAGCCGCTCGGGTTTTGGTCGAGTGGCAGGCGATCGTGAATGCGCTCACACCAGTCATCGGACCGCACGGCATGTACGCGCTGTATCGCCGCACGTTGACGCTGGCTGCCGAGACACATCCGTGGCTGCCACCACCCCATGACGATGCATCGATTTCGATGGAACT
>JBBQDB010000060.1:0-22795 GCA_038319245.1 Gemmatimonadales bacterium | reverse complement strand
CAGCTCTTCGAGGTGCGCACCGCGCTTGGCGACCGCCCGCAGCAGGCGCGAGGCAGCGAAGCCGCACCCAAGCGTCCGCCCGGCAGTGCCCCGATGCGCGGTGGTGGAGCGCCTCGCGGCGGAAAGGGATCGGGCGGACGGCGGGGCCGCTGAGTGCCGAACGTCCCCGGTCCCTCGCTCGCCCAGCTCCTCGATCGCGGCGCACCACGTTCACCAGATCGCGACACCCTCGAAGCGTGGGGACAAGCGGTCGGTGCAGCGCTGCCGCGCCCGGTGGTGATCACCCTGTCGGGCGACCTCGGTGCTGGTAAAACAACGCTTGCCCGTGCGCTCTGCGCGGGATTGGGCGTGCTCGCGCTCGACGAAGTCACCAGCCCCACGTTCTCGTTAGTGCAGCAGTACGCGGCGCCGCGTGGGTCGGTCACACACGTTGATCTGTATCGACTTCGAAGCGATGCCGAACTCGACTCGCTTGGCTGGGACGAACTCGTTGCAACAGCACCCGTACTCCTCATCGAGTGGCCGGACCGCGCAGCGTCCACACTGCCGCGCGACACGATTGCCATTTCGCTGACGCATGATCCCAGCGACTCTGCGCGCCGCCTATTACGCATCAACGCTCCCATGCTCAGGCAGACATCGGACCGTCCCACGCTGTAGCTGCATACGACAGAGGCGCGGGTCGATGTGCGTTGTTTTCGAGGCGCGTTCAAATTCGTCGCTCGCGTTTCTGCGCGAGGTGCACTGCGGCGCATCGGTGACGTAGCAGGCGAAACGTCGTCTTCATTGTGTCCAAGTATTCGCCGCTGGCTTTCGTCCGCCCCCGACGCATCGAGTCACCGTGTCCGTCGTCGACATCTTCAGTCCTGAACGGCTCGCGCCGCGATCGACTGCGGTTAGCCTCGCCGAGGTTATCTCGGCCCTTACATATGCCCTCGACCTGACCGAAGGACAGCGTCCAGGTCACACGCTTCGCACGACGCTCATCGCGATGCGATTGGGACGAGCGCTGGGGTTCGATGCGGAGACGATGGGTGCGCTGTATTACGCGACGCTGTTGAAGGACGCCGGCTGCTCGAGTAACGCCGCGCGAATGGCCGCGCTGTTCGGCACGGATGACCAGTCGGTTAAACGGGACATGCGATTGGTCGATTGGCATGATCGCTGGCGACTCGCGATGCGGACCGCGCGTAACTGCGGGGTTGGACGAAATCCGATTGCGCGCATCCAACATTTTTTGCGCATCGCCGGCACGCCGAACATGACGCGCGAGATCATTCAAGCGCGCTGCGAACGAGGCGCGCAGATCGCCGTCGCGTTGGGTTTTCCAGGCGCAACCTCAGAAGCGATTGCGCACGTTGATGAACACTGGTGCGGGCTTGGACATCCGGTGGGATTGGCCGGGCACGACATTCCGCTGCTGTCGCGTGTGTTGTTGCTCGCACAGACCGTCGAAGCGTACTGGATGGAGAACGGTATTTCAGCCGCGCTCGGAATGGCGCGCGCTCGGCGAGGTCGTTGGTTTGATCCGGCGATGGTCGATGTGGTACTTTCGTGGAAGCGCGATACGAAATGGTGGGAGCATCTTGCCGACTTCTCCGTGCTCGACGAAGCAGTCATTGCACTCGAACCGGGTAGCACGCCGGTGATGGCGACGGATGATCGCCTCGATGCAATCTCGTACGCGTTTGCCGCCGTCATCGATGCGAAGACGCCGTTTACATACCGACACTCGACGAACGTGGCGCGATACGCCGTCGGAATTGCGACCTCGATGGGTGCGAACGCAGAGCTGGCGCGTGACGTGCTCCGGGCAGGCTTGCTGCATGATATCGGTAAGCTCGGTGTATCCAACCGCATTCTCGACAAACCGGGTCGCTTGACGGACGAGGAACGCGACGAGGTCAAGAAGCATCCGCTGTGGACGCTACAGATTCTCGAACGCGTGCCGGCCTTTCAGCATTTCGCCGTCTCGTCGGCGCGCCATCACGAGCGCCTCGACGGCTCGGGCTATCCGTGGGGAGTTGGCGCGATCGATCTTGATTTCACGGCGCGCGTGCTAGCCGCGTCCGACGTGTACGAGGCGCTCACGGCCGACCGACCGTATCGCGCCGGCATGGACTCGCCCAAAGCGCTCGGCATCATGCGAAGCGATAGCGGCACGGCCTTCGATCCCGCCGTGTACGAAGCGACGGAAGCGCTCGCCGAACGTGGGGTGTTCGCGGCGCTCGCCTCATCGAGGGATGAGGACTTTGACCTGCTTCGTGGCGCCTCGTCCTCGACGGGCGCGGCGACAAGTGGAGCCGTCGTCGGCGCGATCGGTGTCGCCGCAGCGTAGGCAGGTCGCGTAGGCATCGCGCGGAGAGTCTCAGGGAAAGCCCTTGCTTCGTGGCGAGCGGCAGGAAATCCTCCACGTTGTGCAAACTCCTGTTGCGACATCCTCGAAAGTCGGCGTCTCGCGCGCCACCACCGCTCCCGCAATGTTTTCAGCGGCTGCTGGTACGGCTGGTCGTGCGGCTCCTCGCGCGGCGTCGCCGGCGGTTGATCGCGCCGCTCCCGATCCGGCGCGCGTTTCAACTACCATGCGAGTTCTATCGCCGATGCTCGTGCTTGAAGCGGCCACCGCCGCGGGCTCGGTCGCGCTATTCGTGAATGGCGCAGTGGTTGGGCGTCTGGACGTTGCGATGGGCGCAGCGCGAGAGGACGCGCTCTTTCCGGCGGTACAGACCCTTCTCGCACAGGGCGGCGTGGAGGCAGAAGCGATCGCTGCAGTCGTCTGCGGCGCGGGGCCCGGCAGTTTCACATCTTTGCGAATCAGCGCCGCGCTCGCCAAAGGGCTCGCGTTCGCCGCACACTGTCCGCTCTATGCGATCTCCTCGCTGTCGCTTGCAGCAGCGTCGGTGCACGAGCCGGGTCGCTACGTGGTGCACGCAGATGCGCTACGCGGCGAGCGATACGCGCAAGCCGTTGATGTGGAATTTGCGGAGTTCGATACGCCTGGCGACGATGACGGCGCTGCGCGAGTAGTCGAACGCGGTCCGCTCGTCCGGGTTGCGTTTGACGAACTTGACGCGTTGGCCGGCGACCGCCGTCGGCTCGCGGTGGTTGCTTCTCCGAATCCGGAGCAGGAGTTTCGCATCGTCGTCGCTGATGCGGCGATGGCTTTGTGTTGCACCGACTGGCACGCGCGCGGCGCTGTCTCGCTCGACACGTGGGAACCGGCCTACGGTCGCTTGGCAGAAGCGCAGGTGAAGTGGGAGGAAGCGCACGGTCACGCGCTACCCGAGGGCTAACGGGCATGCGGACCTCAGGCGATATGTCCGCCGACAATGATCCGCTTCACCTCCGCATACGCCTGCGAGTCGCCAGCTCGGCGGACGTCCTCCACATGGCGGCAATCGAGGCCGAGGCGTTCAGCGATCCGTGGCCGGCGTCTGCATTTTCCAGCTTATTGACGATGGACTACGCCCGGTTGACGGTCGCCGAGCGTTTTGCGTCGGAATCGGGGGGCGACGACGAGATGTCGCGTGCGCGCGAACTGGTCGGCTATTGCATCGTCGTGGTCGCGGCCGACGAAGGCGAAATCGCCAACATTGCGGTTCGCGCGGATGCGCAAGGCACAGGCATCGGCGCTCGACTGCTCGACAACGCCCTCACCAACGCAGTCGCCGAAGGGGTCACGCGCCTGTTCCTCGAAGTGCGCGCGTCCAACGAACCGGCCAAAGCGCTCTACCACTCGCGCAGCTTTCGACAAATTGGCCGCCGGCGCGCCTATTATCGTGACCCGGTCGAAGATGCCTTCGTGCTCCGATGGGACGCCCCCGTGCCAGCGCCTTGAGCCGTCGCTGACCGCACTGCGCTGAAATGCGACGGAGCGAAATATTCGGGTTTGGTAGTGTCGGTGGAGGGTCCTACCTTTCGCTCCACGCACTATTCACCACAGCACAGGAGATACCGTGAGTCGCAGCCTCAACAAAGCCATTCTGATCGGCAACGTCGGGAGTGATCCCGAAATTCGTACCGTCGGCAATGGCGGCAAGGTCGCCCAGTTCTCGCTCGCCACCGGGCGGGTTTGGAATGACGCAGCGGGCGCCAAGCAGGAAAAGACGGAATGGCACCGTTGCGTCGTTTGGAACAACAAAGCCTCCAGCCTGGCCGACGTCGTCGAGAAGTTCGTCAAGAAGGGAGAGCGCGTGTACGTCGAAGGCGAAATTGAGTACCGCCAGTGGCAAGACAAGGACGGACAGACTCGCTACACCACGGAAATCAAAATCCGTGAACTCATGCTCCTCGGCGGTCGCGCCGGCGGCGGCGACGACATGGACGGCGGTTCGGCCCCACGCCGCGCTGCCGCTCCGGCGCGCGCCAAGTCCGCTCCGGCGGCATCCGCCACCGGTGGCGATGATTTCAGTGACTTCCCGGGTGCGCTCGAAGACGAGGACGACGACCTGCCATTCTGATTTGGCAGGCACAATGTCGGCCGAATGACTTGGCCGGCATATCCGTTCGAATTGTTTTGGGCCGGTCACGTGATGCCGCGCACGTTACGTGCGTGCGCGGCAGGCGTCTCCCACGGGAAGCCTCGGTTTATCCCAAAGGCTCCCAGTCTGCGCCCCCCGTTGGGAGGTGCGTCGCTCCCCCACTGTGAGGCATGCCGATGCGCGCCGCATCCAAAGCGCACCCGTCCCTGATTCCAGCTTCGACACCAGCGCCGTCCGCGCATGAGGCAGCGTCGCCACTTGCAGTCGCTGTGCTGGCAACGCTGCTCTTGTTGGCACTCTGGCGACCGGCCATCGTGCACGCACAGCCGATGTCGGCGGCCAAAGCCGCCGCGAGCAACGCTGCACACGGAGCACCGGCTTCCGTGAAAAACGACGACGCGGCCGCACCCGCACTAAGCACGGCGAAGCCACATGAGGCGCCAGCAGCAGCCGCATCACCGGCCGTCGCAGCGACCTCCCGCGACGCGCAGCCGGCGACCGACACGACGTCCGCCGCCCACGTCGTTCGCGCCGGCGAGACGCTCTGGCAGCTAGCGGAACGCTACTACGGCGACGGCCACCAATGGCAAGAGCTGGCGAAGCGCAACGCGCTGGTTACCACCAACGGTGGCAAACTCCTCTTGGTCGGCATGAAGCTCCGTGTGCCCGCCAAAGCGCCGCCGCGTGAAAAACGCGTGGCCGCCACAAAGGACGCCGATATCCCAGTGGTTGCGCGCACGCCAGCGGTCCCGCCCGTCGGCGCGAATCAGCCATCGGCCGTCGCGTCCCACATCGCGACTGGCAAAGCGACACTCGCCGCACAAACGGCCGGAAAGAGCGACGACGCACCCGCGGCGCCTCGTACTACCGGCGTAAAGCGCGACGTGAAACGCAATGCCACCGCCACGGTCTCGCCAACGCGCCCCGCAGAGAAAGCTCGACTGATGGCCGCTGATTCAACGGCCTCGGCTTTGGTGACTCCGACCGCATCAACGACTGCGAGCTCCTCAACCACCGCCGACGTCGGACCCGCTCGGCGTACCATGCTCGGCGCGAACAGCGCGCCCGACATCTCCGACAAAGAAGGGCAACTCGCGGCATCGCCGACGCACATGTTACTCGTCGGGCGCGATGCACTTCGCGACGCACGCAAAGCTTCCGAAGCACCAACGGTCTTCATTCGCGTTGTGCCAGACGCCGCAGAGCTCGACGCGCAGACGCGCGAGATGACCATCACCGACGCACCACGACCTCGCCGAGCGGAGTACGAAGGCGCACCCTTCACAATCGACGATGCCGCACTGCGCAAAGCTGGACAGCTCACTCGGCGCGTTGGCGCAGTCGCGGGATCCTCGGCCGCCGATCCCGACCGTCTTTTCATTGCCGACGCGCTCGAGCTGACGGCGCCGTCCGGCGTCACGCTCGCGCCAGGCGACCGGCTCCTCAGCGTCCATCTCGCTGAGGGACTGACCAAGGGCGGGCATATCGCCGTGCCCACCGGTATCGTCCGCGTCACGCGAGTGGAAAACGGCAAACCCGTACTGGGGACCGTTCAGTCGCAGGCCGGCAGCATCGAGCAAGGGCAACCACTGCTGCTCGTTCGCGGCACAGCGGCCGACCCGTCGGTTCGCGCGTCCACCATCGCGCTGAACGACATCGAAACGACCGTTCGCTGGATCGACGGTACGGAGTCGCTGCCGACCATTCAAAGCTACGTCCTCCTCGGCGCGGGCTCTGCACAAGGCGTCAAAGTCGGAGACGAATTTGAACTCCACACCGCGCGTCTGCTCGTAAAAGGCAACCCCGCACCCAGTAACGGCGAAGATCGCATCGCCCGCGCGCGCATTGTGCGCATCGGTGATCGCGAGAGCACCGCCATCATCGTCCGCCACGAACGTGCGGGGATCGCGGTAGGCGTGCCTGCGCGGCGCGTCGCTCGAGTCCCATAGGACGACCGCTGGCGGAGAACCGCCGGAAGCGACGACGAGCACCACTGCGTCACCAGCCAATTCACGAGACTCGCGAAACGAGTCAGTGTTGAGTTGTGACCGTCATCGCGTTTCAGCAAGATGATCGCGCGCCATCGACCACGTGGTCGATGGCGCGCGATTACATTTGTGACGCGTGACGGCGGTCGGCGTACACCAACCGTCCTCGATGGACATCCCAATTCGGAAGGACGCGACGGCATGGCGAAGTCGGTATTGGTGACGGGTGGCGCGGGCTTCATCGGCTCGCACGTGGCAGACCGCTTCGCGGCAGAAGGCTGGCAGGTCACAGTGCTCGACGACCTGTCGTCGGGGCGCGAGGAGAACCTCACCCCTGGTGCGCGCTTCGTGCGCGGCGACATCACAACGCCAGATGCTGCGGCGCTCGTGCGCGACGGTGGCTTCGACGTCATGTGCCATCTCGCCGCGCAAATCGATGTGCGGCGCAGCGTCATGGACCCTGCCTACGACGCCACTCGCAATATTCTCGGCACGCTCAACCTCGTCGAAGCGATCAAGGCCAGCGGCTATCCCACTCGCGTGGTGTTCTCATCCACCGGTGGCGCGCTCTATGGCGATTTCGATCCACCGCCGAGCGCTGAAACGTTCTCCAAAGATCCAGAAGCGCCGTATGGGATCGCTAAGCTCTCGGTCGAGTACTACCTCGCCTACTACGCGCGCGTGCACAAACTCGACACGGTCGCGTTGCGCTACGGCAATGTCTATGGCCCACGGCAGGACCCACATGGTGAAGCCGGTGTCGTCGCGATCTTTTGCAATCGCATTCTTGATGGGCGCGCGTTGACGGTGTACGGCGATGGTGCGCAGACCCGCGACTACGTCTACGCGGGCGACGTCGCGGGCGCGAACTTCACGGCGGCGACCTCGGCGAACATCCCTGCGCCCGGACGCCTGGACGCGCGCGCCTTCAACATCGGCACGAGCATCGAAACGTCGGTGAACACTCTCGCGACAACGCTCTCAGAAGTGTCCGGCGGCGCTGCGCCAATCGAGTACGCGCCCGCACGAGCTGGCGAACTCGCGCGCTCTGCGCTTGACACCACCAAGGCTCGCACAACGCTTGGTTGGACGCCACAAGTCTCGCTGCGCGAGGGACTCGACAACACATATCGCTATTTCGCGCAGCGCCGCAGTGGTGCGGCGACGCGATGACGACAGCAGTCGGAGCGATGCTTGCGTTGCGGCAGCTTGGCGCATCATCCAGCGCGCTGTCCGGCAACGGCGTGCCCGCCTCACCGATCGACCTGATCCTCGGCAGCGACATCGTCACCAAAGCGGTGTTGCTGCTCTTGGTCTTCCTCTCGCTGTTGTCCTGGGGAATCATGTTCGCCAAGTGGCGCGCGTTCCGCGTCGCCGAATCGAACGGTCGTGCCTTTGTCGGTGAGTTCGAGCGAGCCCGCGGAATGGATGACGCCTCGATGCTCGCGCAACGCTCAACACGCAGCGCCTTCACCGCCGTGTATGCGCGTGCGTTGCGATTCTTGGCGGATACGCGGCCCGCAATGGCTGCCACCACCGATCGCTCCGCGCGCCTCTCCGGCTCACAGGTCGAAGCGCTACAGCTCGTGTTGTACGCCGAAAGCAGCAAGGAGCGCGACGCGCTGGCTACCTATATTCCGTGGCTCGCGACGGTCGGTAGCGTCAGTCCGCTGATCGGCCTCTTCGGCACGGTGTTGGGCGTCATCAGCGCATTCACCGGTATCGCCGAGAAGGGCTCAGGCAACATCGGCGTGGTTGCACCCGGTATCGCCATCGCCCTCAGCGCGACCGCGGCTGCGCTGGCCGTCGCGATCCCAGCTTCCTTCGCCTATAACATCTTTGCCGCGCGCCTCAATCGGTTCGACACGGCGCTCGAAGGCTTCGGCTCCGAACTCATTGCGCTGCTCGTGCGTGAAGGGCGGATCTGACCGCGCATGCGATCGCGCCGACGCAGTGAGCGCATGGCCGTCAACGGCGAGATCAACGTCGTTTCGCTGATCGACGTGATGATGCTGCTCATGGTGATTTTCATGATCACAGCGCCCATCATGCAGGGTGGCGTCGATATCGAATTGCCCAAGGCTAACGTCAAGCCGCTCGAACCGAAGAACGGCCTGATCGTCACCGTCGACAAGAACGGCTACATCTTCGTCGACAAGACGAAATTCACCCTCAGTGAATTCTCGCGCGGCATCAAGGCGCTGTCGGACAAAAAGGGCGGCGGAGGCGTCTACCTCCGCGCCGATGCGACCGTCCCATACGGAATCGTGGTGCAGGTGCTGGCTGCTATGCGTACGAGCGGCGTGAGCTCGGTCGGGATGGTCGCGGAGCCCGAGGAACGACGGTGAGTCGCTCGGAGAGCGGTGCGACTGTCGTGGCGAGCATGGTGCCTGGCGGTCAAAAACGCCCGGGGATTGGCGGCGGATTGCTGCTATCCGCGCTCGTGCACGGCTCGCTGCTGGCGCTCGTGATTCTGCTCGCATCGCGTCCGCAGGCTCCGCGTCCGCCTGTCTATCGCGTGGATCTTGTCGGTGCGCCACCCGGGCCGCGTCAGGCGGGCGTCGTCACACCGGCACCCGCGCCCTCCGCGCAGACGGCTGCCCCTGCCGCATCCGGAGCCGAGCGCGCTGCGCCGCCGGAGAAAGCGCTGCCGAGTGCAAAGAAGGCAATCGCACCACCGAAGGCCACACCGTCCGCGACGCCGTCGCGGGCGTCGGGTGCGAAGAACGCGAAAGTAACGAGCAAAACCGCACCCGCGATCACCAAAGCCGGAAGCGGCGCGGTTGGCGGGAAAGGCGCGGATGTCGCGAACGTGAAAACCGAGGGGATCGCGTTCCCGTTTCCCGGGTACCTGAACAACATCGTTCGCCAGCTCACGCTCAGCTGGTCGCCTCGCCGTGTCGCGGCGTCGCTCGTGACCGAAGTGAAATTCGTGATTCGGCGTGACGGATCCGTGTCCGGCATCGAACTCGTCAAGTCATCCGGCGATCGCTTGTATGATTCGGAAGCGGCCGGTGCGGTCGAAGCGGTTGGTGCAACACGCGGCTTCGGCGTGCTCCCCAAAGACTGGAAGGATGATGCACTCGTTGTGTATTTCACCTTCGACTATTCTCTTCGCCCTTGATGCCGTGATCTGTTCGTGATGCGTCTCGCATACTCGCGATTGTTCGCCGCGTTACTCTGCTGCGGCATCGCGGCTTCGTTCACGGTCCTGCGCGCGCAGGACGCGCCCGGCGTGCGGCTCGGTATTCAAAACCGCCCTGGGCAGAAGCCGTCATTGCTCGTGCTGCCGATTCGTGGTGCGTTTGGCGATTCGATCGCCACGATGATCTCGCGTGATCTCGACTACAGCGATCGGTTCACGCTGGTGCCGAGTTCGACGGCGATCGAGCCAAGTGGACCGCCAAATTACGCGGTGTTCTCGAAGTTGGGGGTCGATGGCATCGTGCAGGCGACGCTGCTGCCGTCGGGATGGCTGCGCGTGGCTTTGCTCGATGTGTTCAAGAAGTCCGTCGCCAACCAGAAAGACTTTCCGCTGCCCAATCAAACGGCTACGCCCGCGTGGCGAATGGCCGTGCATGGCGTGTCGGACGGCATCGAGGAGTGGGTCACGTCGCAGCGCGGTATCGCGCAGTCGCAGATCGCCTTCGAGCGCGACAAGAAGATCTGGTTGGTGGATAGCGATGGAGCCATGGCGCGCCCCGTCACCCCGGCCGGGATGTCGCCGTCGTGGGCGCCGTCTGGCCGAGCGCTGGTGTACTCGGTGAACACGGGGCGTGATCCGCTGTTCGTCACGGATTTGGCCACCGGTGCACAGCGCACGCTGACGCAGCCGACCAACGCGCAAGACCTAACCCCGTCCGTGTCACCGGATGGGCGCACTGTCGCGTTTGCTCGTGTCGCGGACAACGGTACCGACCTGTTCACCATGCCGTTCAGTGGCGGCGCACCGACGCGCATTACGGTTGGTCGCGGCAGCATCAGCTCGCAACCAACATTTAGCCCGGATGGCCAACGAATCGTGTTTTCGTCCGACCGTTCAGGTCATAACGAAGTGTATATTTGCGATCTTGACGGTACGAACGTCGAGGCGCTGACAGATGGCGTGTACGGCGATCGTAACTACCGCACCGGACCCGATTGGTCACCCGATGGTCGTCTGGTTGCCTTCGAGTCGCTCAACGGGGGCGTCTTTCAGATTATGACGGTGAATTTGCGTGATAAGTCGGTGCGAACGGTGACCAACGACGGTCGCAACGGTGATCCGTCCTGGGCACCCGATTCGCGGCATGTCGTCTTCACGTCCAATCGCAGCGGCGTGCGCCAACTCTGGATCGTCGACGTTGAAACCGGTCGCACACGGCAGCTCACGCGCGGATCGAGTGCGCGTCTCTCGGCCTGGTCGCCTCGTCTCGCTCTTCCCTGATCAATAGCGTTTGCAAACTGAAGCGTTTTCAGACGGTCCACTTTTGCAATCTCGTTTCCTCCGTACTCCTCCACACTCTTCACCACTTCACCCGGAGTCCCTCCACATGATCCGTATGTCTCGTCTGACGCTGACAGTGGTTGCTACCTCGCTCGTGCTCGGCGCATGTCACAAGAAGAAGCCCGAAGTTGCGCCAACGCCGGCCCCGGTCGCAGCTGCGCCAGCTCCTGCGCCGCGCACGGCACCGACGACCACCGCGACGCCTCGCGACACGATGGAAGCCATGCGTGCCGAACTCGCGTCAGCGCGTGCCCGTTTGCTGGAAACGATCTACTTCGAGTACGACAAGGACGATTTGCGCGATGACGCGCGCGCCACGCTCGACGCGAAGCTCCCGCTGCTCAATCTCAATACGGGCCTCAAGGTCCGCATCGCCGGGCATTGCGACGAGCGCGGCAGCGATGAATACAACATCGCCCTCGGTCGTCGTCGTGCCGAAACGGCCAAGAAGTACCTCGTCGATCGTGGCGTGGATGCGTCGCGTATCGAAACGGTCAGCTTCGGTCGCGAGCGTCCAGCGATGACGGGTGAGTCGGAAGACGCCTGGTCGAAGAATCGTCGCGACGAGTTCGAGATCACGGTCGGCGGCGATCGGTTGCGCGCCAAGTGATCGCAATGCGCGCACTCGGCCTGCATGTGCGGCGTCTAACGCCGCTGGTGGCGTTGGTCGCCGCCGGCGGTTGTTTCGCGACGCGAAGCGATGTGAAGCTGGTGCAAACCGATATCGCGTCCCTGCGCACGGAAGTCGTCAAACATGAAGATGACGCGCGCGCCGGGCTCGCGGCGGCCAACAAGCTGTTGCAAGCGGCGACCGATTCGCTGACTAAACTGAGTGCGCGCACGGTGTCCATTCAGGGCGACGTGCGCGGTGAGACACGAACGATCAAGGAGCAGCTGCTGCAGATCCAACAGCTGCTTGGGCAGAGTCAGGCCACGATCGCGCGCATGCGGGCGGAACTCGCCGAGCGTAGCAGTGCGCCGCCGATCGCGCCTGGGCCGGTGACAACGATGCCGACGCAGAATCCGCCAGCACCGCTGGTCCCGCCGATTGGCAAGAACGGTACGAACGTTCCGCCGACTACGAACACCGCGGCGGTCCCCGACGCCACGACGCCCGCAGCTGGCCCTGGGCCCAGCGCGCTGTTCCAGAACGGACGCGATCAGCAGACGCGCGGCAGCAGCGGAACAGCGCGCATGCTCTTTCAGGAGCTGCTGACCAACTATCCGACGTCAGACGAAGCACCAGACGCCCAGTTCTGGATCGCCGAGTCGTTTGCGAACGAGAAGAATCCGGCGGCGGCCGATGCGGCGTATGCGGCCGTGGTCACGAAATATCCCGACGCGCCCAAAGCGCCGACCGCGTTGTACAAGCGCGCCGTATTGTACGCCAAGCAAGGGAACAACGCGAAGGCACGTGAGCTATTTGAACAGGTGGTGTCGCGTTATCCGAAGAGCGACGAAGCCGTCTTCGCCACCGATCAGCTCAAGACCCTGCGCTGACGCGCAGCGGTCCCGTTTCGCTCCAGAGCCCACGCACCCAGATGGCCAGCTCCGCGCAATTGGAAATGCCGTTCCTCGATCACCTCGAGGAATTGCGATGGCGTCTCTTCAAGATGGCCGTCGCAATTGCGCTGGGCGTAGGGATCGCGTTCACGCTGTTGTACACAAAGAATTTCGATATCATCGGCCTCCTCGCGCGCCCGGTGCAGCCGTATCTAAAACGGCCGTTGATGGTGACGCATCCGAGTGATCTGTTCGACATCATGATGGACGCGTCGATCACGATTGGACTCATCCTCGCATCGCCGGTGATTGCGTGGCAGATCTGGGGCTTTCTCTCGCCCGCGCTCTACGGACACGAGAAGAAGGTCGTCATTCCCACGTTGGTTGGGGCGGCCGCGCTGTTTATGGCAGGCATGGCGTTGTCGTACTTCTTCGTGCTGCCCGTTACGCTCGGTTTTCTACTGAGCTTTCAGAGCCCATCGGTCGAATCCGTACTCACCGTGCATGAGTATTTTGGATTCGTGCTCGCGATGTGCCTCGCGTTCGGCGCGATTTTCGAGCTGCCGATCGTCATCGTATTGCTGACGGCGCTTGGTCTTGTGAAGCCGGCGTTCTTGGCCAAGTTCCGCCGCCACGCGTTTGTCGGCTGCGTCATCGCCGCTGCGCTCATTACGCCGGGGCAGGATCCACAATCGCTGTTCGCGTTGACCGTGCCACTGTACTTCCTGTACGAAGTGTCGATCGGGCTGTCGCGATTGATCTACAATCGTCGCGAAAAGCGCATGGCTGCGCTGGTTGAGTAGCCAGTGCGACGTATGAAGGCACTGTGTCGCCTGCTGGTCGTGCTGCTGGTCGCGGCAACGGCGCTCGCCAACTCGGCACACGCACAGCGCGGGCGGCCGCCGATGACCGGTCGCAGCAGCGCGGTCGACAAGAACGACACGACCGTACGTCAGCTGCACAGCGAGAAGTCGCTCTTCGAGTGGGTCGAGCCGGATTCGACCATGAAGGAGCTCCTCGCCCGAAAGGGCTATCGCCAAGTGCAGTATCAGGGCGACGTCGTCCGATTCGATGCCCGCTCGAAGGAGCTGCGCATTCGCGGCAAGCCGGCCGGCGTCAAGCGCGACCAGACGATGCTGATCGGCGATACGATTGCCTACAACGATTCGACGAAGCGCATGGTTGCCACCGGCGACACGGTGATCCTCCGCGACCCGTCGCAGCCTGACGCCGACGACTTCGTCGCGCGCGGCCGCATCGACTATGACACCGACAACAAGCAGGGTATCACGGGTGCCTTCTCGACCTCGGTGAGCTCGGGGCAGCGGCTATATCTGAGCGCGCAGACCAGCTCCATCTTCACCGACACGCTCGTTGCCGGTCGTCACGTCATCTTTGCGCAAAACGGTTCGTTCACCTACTGCGACCACGAAGAACCGCATTTCCACTTCACGACCAAGGATATGAAGTTCATCTCCGAGAACGTGATGGTGGCGCGCCCTGGCGTCCTCTACATCGGTGAAATACCGATCTTCTGGATTCCGTTTTTCTTTCAGGACGTGCGGCGCGGACGACGCAGCGGCATTCTGACGCCGAACTTCGGTATTGCCGAGTTGCTGCGAAATAGCCCGTCCTATCGGCGCAGTGTGTCGAACATGGGCTACTTCTTCGCCATCAACGATTACATGAACGCCGAAGCCTCGTTCGATTGGCGGAGTAGTGCGCGCGCGACCGAGCTCGACCCCGGCTTCCTGCGCAGCAACCTCGAGTACCGCTACAAGTGGCTCAATCGCTTCGTCAACGGCGAAACGGCCGTGTCGTACTTGTCGCAAGGCAACGGGACGACCAATACATCGATCACCTGGAATCACAACCAGGATTTCTCCAAGCAGACGCGCCTGACCGCACGGCTGAACTGGGTGCAAAGCACGACCGTGCAGCGTGCCACGACGATCAACCCAGTCGCCGCGAACGCCACGATCCGCTCGCAGCTCAGCTATCAGACCAAGATCGGCGACGCGCAGATCAACATCGGTGGCTCGCGCGTGCAGTACCCGGGACGTACACAGGTCGACATGGATTTCCCGTCGCTCAACGTCACCACGGCACCGCTTGGGAACGATCGCTTTACGTGGACGCCTGCGTTGCAATTCTCGGTCAGCAAGAGCGACAAGATCGACCAAGGGTTGCAGTTTCCCTTCGTCTACAACAACAACGGCCTGGGCGGCATAGATAGCTCGCGCTTCCGCGCGGATCGTCGCAGCATGCAATTCCGCTTCGACACGCCGCTCAAGATTGGTGATTTTCTCTGGCAAAATACGTTCAGCATCAACGAAAACTTCCGCAACTATCCGGAGCAGCGCGAAATCATCGGCGTGCGCGACACGTCGCAGCGTTCGACGCGCGTCTTCGCGCGGACCTTCGAAACGAATGCGGACTGGACGACATCGTTTAACCTCCCGCGTTTCTTTCAGGGCACGTGGAATGTCTCGCCGGCGATCGCCGTCAACAACGTCGACGGAGCCTCAGGTCTGTGGGTTCGCACCGAGCGCAGTGGCGGACAGTGGGTGCAGCAGTCCAAGCGACTGAGCTACAGCCTCAGCGCGTCGCCCACGCTCTACGCTCAATTCCCGGGGCTCGGGCCCGTGGCGCGCTTCCGTCATTCCATCGCGCCGCAGCTCAGCTACAGCTACTCACCCGAAGCGTCGGTGAGCGACGAGTATCTGCAGGCGTTGGGTCGCACGCGCGTCGGCTACAACGGTGCGTACAAACAGAATCGCGTATCGCTCGGCCTGTCGACCAACATCGAAGCCAAGATTCGTGGCTCCATCGCGCCGAAGGATACCAATGGAGTCGCGACGGGCAGTCTCGCGTCGTCGGGCGCTGAAGCAAGTGACGGCATCCCCGATGCAGAAAAGAACCTGCGGAAGATCACACTCTTGTCCTTGCAGTTCTCGCCATTGACGTATGACTTCGTGCGCGCGGATTCAGGACTGAAGGGTTTCTCTGATCGCACGTTCACGATTTCCGGACGCACGGACTTGCTGCCGGGCCTCGATTTCCGCACCTCGTACGAACTGTTTCAAGGCGATCCGCTCTCCGACACCGCGAAGTTCAGCCCCTATCGCACCGATTTGGGCGTCACGTTTACGCTCAACGGTAAGTCGGGCATCTTTGCGTTACTTGGTCGTTTGCTCGGCATGGGGGCGACGCCGCTCGAAGCAACGCCCAACGATCCCACACGACCGGTCGACGCGAACGAAGCGAACATCACACGCGAGTCGCGGCAAATGAACGCGGCTGGTGGAAGCATGCGCGGCTTGCAAACGTCCATACCGACAGGGCAGGGGTGGAACCTCAACCTGCAATACAACGCCGCGCGACAACGACCTCCCATCGGTGGCACACAGATCCGAAACGATCCGGTCTCGTTGTGCGCGACGCAAAAGGTCTTCGGCTTGGCAGTCTACGATTCTTGCGTACTCAACGCGCAGAATGCGCCGTCGACGGGATTGACCAGCGGACAGAGCGCGATTGGTGCGCCGGTATTCATTTCGCCGGCAACACAAAACGTGACATCGGCGCTGTCGTTCGCCATCACCAAAAACTGGGCGGCGAGCTGGTCGACGCAGTACGACGTCGAGCGCAATCGATTCGCGAGTCAGCAGGTCGGATTGCAGCGCGAACTGCATGATTGGAACGCGAATTTCTCGTTCACGCAGAGCCCTAACGGTAACTTTGCGTTCGGCTTCTTCATCGCGTTGAAGGCGCAGCCCGAACTCAAGTTCAACTACGATCGCCAGACCTACCGCCAGAGCAGTTTCTGATCTACGACGAGGCGCCGTCCGAATGAACACCTTGCTGCTGGACGGGCATTCGCTCTCGATCGAGGACGTCGCTGCGGTCGCCGACGAACGGTGCATCGTAACGCTCGCTGAATCGGCACGTGCACGTATGCAGCGAACGCGTGCGGTCGTGGACGCTGCCGTTGCCGCGGGAGTGCCCGTCTACGGCGTGAACACCGGCTTCGGCAAGCTTTCCGAAGTGACTATCCCCAACACGCAGTTGGCGGCGCTGCAGCGCAACCTCGTACGAAGTCACGCCGCCGGCGTCGGCGATCCGCTCCCGCAGCGAGAGGTGCGCGCGATGATGTTGTTGCGCGCCAATGTGCTGGCCACGGGTTATGCGGGCGCGCGTGCGGAATTGGTCGACTTGCTGCTCGCCATGCTCGCCGCGGGCATTTGGCCGGTGGTGCCTGAGCAGGGCAGTGTCGGAGCAAGCGGTGACCTCGCCCCGCTCGCGCACTTGGCACTCACCCTCATCGGTGAGGGCGTGGCGACACACGCGGGCGAAAAGGGCGACGCCGGACAAATCCTCCACGCAGCCGGACTCGCGCCTGTTGTGCTCGAAGCGAAGGAAGGGCTCGCGCTCATCAACGGCACACAAGCGCATACCGCCATTGCGGCGTTGGCGCTCGCTGAACTCGAGCAGTTGTGGCGCGCGGCGCATGTCGCGACCGCGATGAGTCTCGAAGCGTTGCTCGGTTCGCCGGACGCCTTTGACGAACGGATTCAGTTTGCTCGCGGTCAACTCGGCCAGCAGCACTCAGCGCGCATTTTACGTGACTTGCTCGCAGACAGTGAAATCCGGGAGTCGCATCGTCATGGCGATCCACGTGTGCAGGATGCGTACGCCTTGCGCTGCGCACCACAGGTGCACGGGCCCGCACTCGACGCGATCCAGTTTGCCCGCGGCGTCATCGAGCGCGAACTCAACGCGGCGACGGACAATCCACTGGTGCTCGAATCCGGCGAATTGTTGAGCGGTGGCAATTTTCATGGACAGGCCGTGGCGATGGCTGCTGACCTGCTTGCTATTGTGTCCGCGAATCTTGCCGTCATCAGCGAACGTCGCACCGATCGTCTCGTGCATCCGGACTTTAATCAGGGATTGCCACCCTTTCTCGCCGGATCGCCAGGGCTCGAATCCGGATTCATGATGTCGCAAGTCACATCGGCGGCGTTAGCGAGCGAATGCAAGACACTCGCGTATCCCGCCAGCGTGGACTCCATTCCTACCGACGGCAACAAGGAAGACGTGGTCCCGATGGCGATGGGCGCTGCAATCAAACTTCGGCGCAGCGTGCGAAATCTGCGTCATGTGCTAGCGATCGAGCTCATCGCCGCCGCAGAAGGGCTTGAGCATCGGCGCCCCCTGCGTACGACTGAACCGCTCGAACGCGCGCATGCCATTGTGCGCGAACACGTCGCCAGGTCCAGCGGCGATCGATCCCCGTCGCCGGACATCATCCGCCTCGCGAACGCGCTCGCGGCGGGTGCCATGTCCGCCGTGCTCGATGACGGGCAGTGGCCATGACCGGCACGCACAATACGAACGCAGTCAACGACGTCGAACTCGCTGCTCACGCGACGAGTGGGCCACGACCGGTGCGCGCGCCGCGAGGTAGTTCGATCTCGTGCCGAGGATGGGAGCAGGAAGCGGCGCTGCGGATGTTGATGAACAATCTCGACGCCGAAGTCGCGGAGCGTCCGGACGATCTTGTTGTGTATGGCGGAACCGGGCGTGCCGTACGATCGTGGGACGCGTTCGACGCGATCGTGAAGACGCTGCGCACGTTGGCGGATGATGAGACGCTGCTCGTGCAAAGCGGCAAGCCGGTGGCGGTGTTTCGCACGCATCTGGACGCACCACGTGTGCTGTTGGCCAATGCGAATCTCGTCGGCCGATGGGCCACGTGGCCCGAGTTCCGTCGACTCGAGAAGCTTGGGCTGACGATGTACGGACAGATGACCGCCGGCTCGTGGATCTATATCGGGTCGCAAGGCATTGTGCAGGGCACGTTCGAAACGTTCGCCGCTGTCGCGGCGCGACACTTCGACGGGACGCTCGAAGGGAAGTTGGTGGTCACCGCGGGACTGGGCGGCATGGGCGGCGCGCAGCCTCTCGCCGCAACGATGCTGGGCGCGGCGGTCTTGGGGATCGATGTCGATGCGACGCGTATCCAGAAGCGCATTGCCACGCGGTATTGCGACCTGATCACACACTCGCTCGATGAAGCGCTGACGTGGTTGTCGGATGCGCAGGCGCGTCGCGTAGGTTTGTCCGTCGGGCTCGTAGGTAACGCGGCCGAAGTGCTGCCCGAGCTTGTGCGGCGCGGAATCGTTCCCGATGTGCTCACCGATCAAACCAGCGCGCACGATATGCTGGTCGGCTACGTTCCGTCTGGCATGTCGCTCGACGAAGCGGCCGCGCTACGCAGCTTGGATCCGGACGCCTACATCGCACGCGCGACGGCCTCTGTGGTTGAGCATGTCCGAGCGATGCGGACGCTGCAGGATCGTGGCGCCGTCACCTTCGACTACGGCAACAACATCCGCACCGTCGCGTTTGACGCGGGCGTTGACGACGCCTTTCGTATTCCTGGCTTCGTGCCCGAGTACATTCGTCCACTCTTCTGTGAAGGGAAAGGCCCGTTTCGTTGGGTCGCGCTCTCAGGCGATCCCGCGGATATCCACCGCACCGACGAGTTGGTGCTCGAGATGTTCCCCGACGATGCACCGCTGCAGCGATGGATTACGCTGGCTCGCGAGCGGATCGCGTTTCAGGGTTTGCCAGCGCGTATCTGTTGGCTTGGACAAGGCGATCGGGCACGATTTGCGTTGGCGCTCAATGATCTCGTGGCGCGCGGTGAGGTTTCTGCCCCCATCGTCATCGGGCGCGACCATCTCGACACGGGGAGCGTGGCCTCGCCGTTTCGTGAGACCGAAGGTATGCGCGACGGCAGCGACGCCATTGCCGACTGGGCGATTCTCAATGCGCTGCTCAACGTGGCCAGTGGCGCCTCGTGGGTCTCCTTTCACCACGGCGGCGGGGTGGGTATCGGCAATTCGCTGCACGCCGGGCAAGTCATTGTCGCCGATGGCACGGAACGCATGCGCATGCGGTTGGAACGTGTATTGACTAACGATCCCGGTATCGGTGTCGCGCGCCACGCCGACGCCGGTTACGAGATTGCTATTGCCACCGCTGCCCGCGAAGGACTTCGTCTGCCTATGCTCGAAACGTAAATGCCAGCTTCCCGTAGCTGATGCTCTCCACTCGCTATAAGCCGTGGCACGTTCCGCTCTTCCTCGGCAAGTACGCATGGCTGCGCGCGCGTCGACGTCCGGTGTTGCTGAACTTCGAAGTCACGATGCGCTGCAATGCGCGTTGCGGTTTTTGCGACTATTGGAAGACGCCCAGCGATGCGCGCGATACGGAGGTCGCACAGTTCGCCGAAATCGCGCGCACTTTCTCGCCAATGCTGGTCACCTTCACCGGGGGCGAGCCGACGCTGCGCAAGGATCTCGAGGCGATCGTCGCTGGCGTGCGCGACGCGGTCAAGCTCACGTACGTGCAGCTGATCTCGCACGGCGCCATGCTGAGCTTGGATCGCGCGCAATCCCTCTGGGACGCGGGCGTCGATCAGTTCAATCTTTCGCTCGATTATCTCGATGAGCGGCACGATCAGGCACGCGGCATCCCCGGGTTAGCGGCAAAACTCCTCGATCTCGTGCCGCGCATGCGCGATGCCGGTATCGGTGGCGTACGCTTCAATACCGTCATCAAGAATGACAACCTCGATCAGTTGATGCCGATCGTTGAACGCGCGGCGGCCATGGGCGGGGGCGTCAACTTCTCCGTCTACACCGATTTCAAGAACGGCAACAAGGACTTTCTGCTCGGTTCGAACCAACTGGCAGAGCTCGATCGCGTCATCGCGGCGTTGCTGGCATACAAACGCCGCAAACGCGGAGTCATTACCAACTCCGACTACTACCTCGAGCAGATTCCGCGCTACGTGCGCGGAGAGATGACCGAGCCGTGTCAAAGCGGAAGCACCACGATTCACATTGACCCACAGGGGATGGTGCGTCGCTGCCCTGACTTCAAGCCTGACGGTCGGTGGCAGGACTACAAGGGCTACGAGCCGATCGACTGTAACGCGTGCTACTACGCTTGCCGTGGTGAAGCGCAGGCGCCGTTGCGCCTGATGTCGCGTGTGCGCGACGTGATGGCGTGACATGACGAGCAGCGTACCGCCAGACGCCAAGTTGCAAACGACGATGTTTGTCAACGCCGCGCAAACCATCACGTGCGTTGGGCCAGCACGGGCGCGGCGCGGTGCCGAGATGCGCGATGCGGGTGTGCGCGTCGGCGTCGGCGTTGCAGTGCAGGGCAGTCGGATCGTCGCGGTAGATGCGGATGACGCGCTTCGTCGCGCGTATCCTGACGCGACCGAAATTGATTGTGCGGGTGGGCTGCTTGCGCCAGGATTCGTCGATTCGCACACGCATGCGGTCTTTGGCAAAGCGCGGTGGGAAGAACAGGAGCTGCGCGCGACCGGAGTGCCGTATCTCGAGATCGCTCGACGCGGCGGCGGGATTCACGCGTCGGTTCGCGATTTGCGCGCCCGACCGGACGACGAGCTCTTTACCCTCGCCGTGCCACGACTGGAGCGGCTGGTCGCGGGCGGCGTCACCACCGTCGAGATCAAATCCGGATACGGGCTTTCCTTTCTTGACGAGCTGCGCACGCTGCGAGTGATTGCACGCCTTGCCGAATCACTCCCGGCGCGTGTTGTGGCGACGTGCCTTGCCGCCCATGAGGTGCCGTTTGATCGCCGCGACGCGCCGAACGGTCGGGCCGAGTGGGTCGACGAGATCATTGACGAGATCTATCCAGCCGTAGCGGCCGAGTCGCTGGCGACGTTCGCGGACGTCTTTTGTGAGCCTGGTGTGTTCTCGCTCGCTGAAACCGAGCGCTTGCTCCGTGGCGCGGCGGCCAACGGACTCCGGTCCAAGCTGCACGCCGACGAACTGCACGATGGCGGCGGCGCGGCACTCGGCGCGTCCGTCGGCGCGGTCTCGGTCGATCACCTCGCCTCGATATCTGCCGAGGGTATCACCGCCTTGGCCCAGTCCGTTACAGTCGCGACTCTTCTCCCGTCCACCATGCTCTTCCTCGGGACTGGCCGGCAGGCGCCCGCCAGAGCCCTCATCGAGGCTGGAGCGGCAGTGGCCCTCGCGACGGATTTCAACCCCGGCACGTCGCCCCTGCAGTCTTTCCCGCTGGTGCTCACTCTCGCCGTCAGCGAACTGCGGCTGAGCGCGGCCGAGGCGTGGATTGCCGGGACGGTCAACGGGGCGGCGGCACTCGGCTTGGCGGGTGAAACCGGTCAGCTGGCACCGGGATTCAGCGCCGATATTGCGGTCCATGCTGTCGAGGACTATCGGGCGTTGCCTTACTGGTTCGGCGAGCGTCTCTGTCGAGTGGCGTGGGCACGCGGCGTCGCCTGTCACGTCGCACTGTAAACGTCGCGTTCGGCGAGTTGCATCGCGGGATATAGTCGCGGCATCGCACCGCCGATACTTCGCAGGGCATCGTTACCGCACCACCTCGTCGCACCACGTCACCGTACCACTGCGCGTCGTCAGTCCGAACGCCCGCCGTCCGGGCGCATGATCCGTCCCCGGGAGATCGCCTCACACGCATGTCGAACGCCGCGAAGCACCGGAAGAAGGCGGCTGAGTACGAGCAGCTGAAGCAGATCGACCGGGCGATCGCATCGTACGTACGTGCGATTGAAGAGAGCGAGGCCGAAGGTGAAGACGTAGACGTCGCCCTGTTGAACAAGGTCGGCGATCTCGCCTTGCGACAGGGGCGCGTGCCCGACGCCGTGACGTATTACGAGCGCGCCGTCGAGCACTACGCGACCGCGGCGCTGTTCAACAACGCGATCGCGCTCTGCAACAAAATTCTGCGCAATGCGCCCGGTCGTTCGAACGTCTACTTCACGCTCGGGCGCATCTGCGCGCGAAAGGGGCTGCGCGGAGACGCCACGCGTAACTTCCTCGAGTACGCGACCCGGATGCAGCAGGAGCATCGACTCGAAGAGGCGATGCGGGCGCTCAGTGAAATCGTGGACCTCATGCCGGAGCTTGAGGAAGTGCGTCGCCTGGTGGACGAACACGCGATGCGCGCCGGTGTCCAGCTGCCACGCCGTCGCACTCCGGCGCAAACCGAGGCGCTGCCGTCGCCGGACGCACCGAAAACACCGTGGGATCGTTCGTCCGACCTGATCTTCCTGGACGTCGACTACAGCGCGCCCGCGCGTCGCACGCCACCAAAATCCATGCGCGCCCCGACACCGCCGTCGGGCAATCGCGCAAAGGGCGCCCGTAGCACGGCGATCCAGTTCCTGACGCCGGCCAACACGCCGGTTACCCTCCCGGGGGCGATGGCCGCGATTGCACCGGCCGAACCGATGGTCGAAC
>JBBQDB010000059.1:0-22855 GCA_038319245.1 Gemmatimonadales bacterium | reverse complement strand
CTCGTGCATCCGGCACCTCTCCGACCCGCTCCCCTCACTTCTTCCCCGCCCCCTCCCTATCCACCGCAATAATCCGCTCAATCGCGCGCTTCAAATCCCTCCCCTCCGCGACATACACCGAGTCGAACCGATCCAACCCGTCCGCATACACCCTTCGCGACAGCAGCACCGCGTTATTCAGCGCGACTCGACTCGCCCACCCCGCCGGATATCCGTGCAACACGGGCGCCACGCTATCGATCAAACGCCTGCGCCCCCGCGCGTACACCGTATCACGCGCAGCTATTCGCCTCACGCTCGAATCCGCCGGTAACTCGGCGAACACGCTATCAATTTCGTGCGACAACCGCGCCCAGAACGCGCCGAGTACGAGATCATCCTGCCACTCGTCCTGCGCTCGTCGTAGCGACGCGGTGTCTCCACGCGAGCGAAAGAAGTGTTCGGCGCCGCGTCCGCCCACAAAGCTCGCAAACGACTCATTGAAGGGTACGCGCCCCTTCGCGAAATACGTGTTGTGCAGCAGCTCGTGCATCACCGTATTCGCGAGCGTAATTGAGTCTTGCGCGACCGTCGTGCTGACAAGCGGGTCGCTGAACCAGCCGAGCGTGCTGAAGGCGGATGATGCGCCCAGCGTGACGTCAAAGCCATCGCGTCGCATGGCGGTCGCCGTACGCTTGGCATTTTCGAAATCGAAGAAACCCTTGTACGGAAAACGGCCGACCACCGGGAACCACCACGTCTTCAGCTCGAGTCGATCGCGATAGGCGGCAGAGAGCACGAGCACAAGCGTATCGCGGTCGAGGCGCGAGTAGGTCGTGAAGCTCTTCCCCGCCTTGAGCCCAAGCGAATCGACGGCAAAGGTGCGCGCGGCAACCACCAGCGCCAACTTCGCGCGCGTTACGAGCTCGGCCGCGGAGGCAGCCGACGTGTCAGCCGCGAGTTTTGCGATGGGCTGTCGCCGAGACAGGATGCGCGCTTCTTCGTACGCGGCGCGCGAGACATAGCACCCCATCGGCGTAAGGCCAAGCACCAACGCGAGCAGCACGACCAGTGCACCCGTCAGGCGGCGCATCGACGACCACGTGAGCCCGAACGAGAGTCTCCCCTCGCGCAAGTGCTCCCGCGCTCCGCGCGTGGGGACTATTCTTTCACGCATATGTCGTTTGTCCACCTGCATTGCCACTCCGAGTATTCGCTCCTCGACGGCGCGAATCGAATCGATGATCTGATTGCGCGCGCCAAGCTGTACGAACAGCCGGCGCTCGCGATTACTGATCATGGTAACATGCACGCCGCCTGGGAATTCCAGGAAAAGGCGAAGAAAGCCGGGATCAAGCCGATCATCGGGATGGAAGCGTATGTCGCGCCGGGTGATCGGCGCACACGCGGCCGTCCGGCGCCGGGCGCCAAGCCGTACTACCACCTTGTGCTGCTGGCGCGCGATCTGACGGGATACAAGAACCTCGTCAAGCTCTCGTCACTCGGATACACCGAAGGCTTCTACACGAAGCCACGTATCGACCGTGAACTGCTCGCGGCGCACAGCGAAGGGATCATCGTCTCGTCGGCGTGTTTGGCGGGCGAAGTCGCGTCGCACCTGATGGAAGGCCGGATCGACGCGGCGCGTGAAGCCGCGGCGTGGTACGCGGAACTCTTCAAGGGGCGCTACTTCCTGGAAGTGCAAGCGCACACCAGCGAAGGTCAAGCGACGCTCAACGCGAAGGTGCTGTCGCTGGCCGACGATCTCGGGCTGCCCGTGGTTGCGACCAACGACGCGCACTTTTTGCGCCACGAAGATCACGACGCGCATGACGTACTCTTGTGCATCGGGTTGGGCAAGGATCGCAACGATCGCGATCGCATGAAGTACGACGATGGGTTGTACTTCAAGAACGCCGATGAGATTCGGCCGTTCTTCCCGGGGCGCGACGATGTGTTGACCAACACACTCGCGATCGCCGATACCGTGGACGTGCAGTTCGCGAAGAAGTACTACGTGCCGTCGTTTCCGCTGCCTGAGGGCGTGACATCGGAAAACGACTATCTCGTGCAGCTCGCGACCGTGGGCGCGAAGGAGCGGTACGGCGATCCGCTGCCGGCGAATGTTGTCGAACGGTTGGAGTACGAACTTGGCGTGATCACCAAAACCGGGTACGCCGGCTACTTCCTGATCACGGCCGATTTCATCAAGGCCGCGCGCGACATGGGAATTCCTGTCGGCCCCGGCCGTGGGTCGGCCGCTGGTTCGCTCGTGGCCTATGCGACGCGGATCACCGATGTCTGTCCGCTGGAATTTGATCTGCTCTTCGAACGCTTTCTGAATCCGGAACGCGTCTCGATGCCTGACGTCGACGTCGACTTCTGCTTCGAACGTCGCGGCGAAGTGATCGAGTACGTGCGGCAAAAGTACGGCAAGGATTCCGTCGGACAGATTGTCACGTTCGGGACGATGAAGTCGCGCGCTGCAATCAAGGACGTCGGACGCACACTGGGCTTCACACCCGCCGAAACCGACGCGTTGGCGAAGCTGATTCCGAATGCGCCCAACTTTTCGCTGACCGTCAAGGAAGCGATCGCGCAGGTGCCCGAGGTCAAGCGTTTCTACGAAGACGACCCGCGCTACAAGCAGTTGCTCGACTTCGCGATCTCACTCGAAGGGCTATCGCGACACACGGGCGTACATGCCGCTGGCGTCGTTATTGCGCCTGGTCCGCTTGATGACTTCGTGCCGATTTGCACGCAGGCCTCCAAGGGCGCAGGATCTGGCGACGACGAACGCGTGATCGTGACGCAGTACGACATGAACGCGCTGGAAAAAGCGGGCATGCTCAAGATGGACTTTCTTGGGCTGACCACGTTGACCGTCATCAGCGACACGTTGGTGCTGATCAAGTCGCGTACTGGAAAGACGGTGGTGTTGGAAGAACGCGGCTTCACCGATCCGGACACGTATCGGTTGCTGCGTGCAGGGCGGACGGGTGGTGTCTTCCAATTCGAATCGCCACTCGCGACGGACGTGCTCAAGCGCATGCGCTGCGACCGCTTCGACGACTTGGTCGCGTCGAATGCCCTGCTGCGTCCGGGCCCGCTCGATGCGGGAATGCACAACGTCTACATCAAGCGCAAGCGCGGCGAAGAAGCCGTGTCGTACGCGTTGCCTGAGCTCGAGCCGATTCTTTCGAGCACGTACGGCGTCATCACCTATCAAGAACAGGTGATGCGACTGGCGCAGGTGATCGCCGGTATTTCGCTCGCGGAAGCCGACGTCCTTCGAAAGGCCGTCGGCAAGAAAGACGCGGAGCTCATCAAGAAGGAACTCGGGAAGTTCGTCGAAAAAGCCGTCGCGCGCGGACATGATCCCAAGATCATCGATGAACTGTCGGCGCAGATCGAAACGTTCGGCCGCTACGGCTTCAACAAGTCGCACTCGGTCGCGTACTCGGTACTGTCGTATCATACGGCCTGGCTCAAGGCACACTATCCGGCTGAGTTCATGGCGGCGCTGTTGTCGTCGCAGATCGGCAAGACCGAAGAAGTCATCAAGTACATCGCCGAAGCGCGCGAAATGGGACTGGAGGTGTTGCCACCCGATGTGAACGAATCGGGATGGCGCTTCACGGTACACGGCGACACGCGACTCCGGTTTGGGTTGGGTGCGGTGCGCAATGTCGGCCACGGCGCGATTGATTCACTGCTTTTGGCGCGCGAAGCCGGTCCATTCACGTCGCTCTACGATTTGTGTTCGCGTGTCGACCTGCGCGTGTGCAACAAGCGCGTCTTCGAAGCGCTGATTGCGACCGGCGCGTGCGACGGGCTGGGCGGACATCGGGCGCAGCTGATGGCGGCGCTCGATCAGGCGATCAACGAGGCATCGCTGCGGCAGGGTGAAGCGGCGATCGGGCAAGGCTCGCTCTTTGGCGACGCCGGCCCGGCCGACGCCGATGACCGCTTTTCGGACACCGCGCCGCCGCCGTTGCCCTCCGTAGCGACATGGTCGGAAAGCGAGCGGCTCCAGCGCGAAAAGGAGCTCCTCGGCTTCTACATCTCGGGGCATCCGCTCGATCCGTTCCGCACCGAATGCGAGCTCTTCGCGTCGCACACGGTGGCGCAGTTGGGGTCGTGGACACCCGAGCAGGTGTCGGTCGGGGTAGTGGTGACCGCCATCAAGCGCCAGATTTCCAAGAGATCCGGAGCCGAGTTCGCCCGTCTGACCGTGGAGGATTTTTCAGGGTCGGCGGAGGTTCTGGTGTTTCAGGAAGCGTGGGCGGTGATTGCCGAACGGGTGCGACCGGATATTCCGCTGCTGCTCAAGGGCGGATATTCCCGGAAGGATCAGGGCGTCGAGAACCCTACGTTCATCGTGGAATCGGTCACACGCTTCACGGAAATTCGGGCCAGCGGTGAGTTGGGAGTGGCCATCGAATTGGCGCGAGGTCTCGACCTGCCGACGTCCGTCATGGAGGACATACGTGTCACGATCGAGGCGCACCACGGCTCCGCGCCGGTGGAGTTGCGCTGGCTGGACGGAGACAGCCAACCGGTCCGATTCCGGTCGCGCAGTCTGACCGTCGCCGCGTCTCCCGTCGTTCTTACTGATCTTCGCGCGCTGCTGGGCGCTGATCGTGTGCGCCTCGTGCGCGCCGTCGGCTGACCGCGCCGCGTTTCCCTTTTCCGAATCATCATGGCCTCCGCACCTGTTCTCGAATTTGAGCGTCCGATCGCGGAACTCGAAAAACAGATCGAGGATCTGAAAAAACTGTCCGGTGATCGTTCGCTCGACATGGCGGTGCAGATCGCACCGCTCGAGAAACGGCTCTCGGACCTGCGCGTTGACATCTATCGCAACCTGACGCCGCTGCAACGCGTGCAAGTCGCTCGCATCGCGCGCCGGCCGTTCACCGCCGATTACATCCGCCTTGCCTTCACCGATTTCATCGAACTGCACGGTGACCGTGCGTTTCGCGATGACGGTGCGATCATTGGCGGCTGGGCACGGCTCGACGGCGAAACGGTCATGGTGATCGGCCAACAGCGCGGCCGCGATACGAAGGAAAATCTCAAGCGCAACTTCGGGATGCCGCACCCCGAGGGATATCGCAAAGCGCTACGGCACATGAAGCTCGCCGAGAAATTTCAGGTGCCCGTGATCACCTTCATCGATACGCCAGGCGCGTGGCCGGGCTTAGGTGCGGAAGAGCGCGGGCAGAGTGAAGCAATCGCGCGCAACCTGCTCGAGATGAGTCAGCTGCAGGTCCCGATCATCGCGACGGTGATTGGTGAAGGCGGCTCCGGCGGTGCGCTGGCGCTCGGTGTGGCCGATCGCGTGCTGATGTTCGAGAACGCCGTCTACTCGGTCATCACCGTCGAAGGGTGCGCGTCGATTTTGTGGAAGGACAGCAAGACGCCGGCTATTCGCGAGAAAGCGGCATCCGCGTTGCGACTGACCGCGAAAGACCTCATCGAACTCAAGGTCGTCGATGAGATTATTCCGGAGCCGATCGGCGGTGCGCATTCCGATCATGATGCGTCGGCAGCGTCGTTGCGCGAGGTGCTGATCAAGAATCTCGAGGAGCTGCGCAAGCTCAAGCCAGATAAACTCGTGCGTCGACGCCGCGAGAAGTTTCTGCGCATGGGCCAGTTCACCGAGTAAACTTCTACTCGTGTCGCATCTTATCGAAGTCGCCTTTCGGGGCAATCGCAAAGAGTTCTTCCAATGGGACGACGAGACGGCACCCGCGCTGAAGGCGGGTGTGATCGTCGAAGCCGACCGTGGGGAGGATTTCGGACATGTGCATTCCACCGGCGAGCTGGCCGAAGTGCGTTGCCGAGGCTGCGCGCATGGCTGTGGCACAACGCCACCGCCGCGGAAGGCCTTGCGCCTTGCGACGCCGGACGAAGTACTGCACGAGTCCGAGCTCACTGCCGAAAACGAAACGACCCGTCGGCGCGCGATGGAGCGCGTCAAGGCGAATCATCTCGTCATGAAGCTGACCGACGCGGAGTGGCAGTGGGATCGCCGGAAGCTCACGCTGTATTTCACCGCCGAACGCCGCGTCGATTTTCGCGCGTTGGTGCGCGACCTCGCTGCGATGTTTCGTACGCGCATCGAACTCAAGCAGATCGGCGTACGCGATGAAGCGAAGCGATTAGGTGGCGTTGGTCGATGCGGTCGCGAATACTGCTCGTCATCGTGGCTGCCTGATTTGCGTCCGGTCAACCTCGGCGTTGCGAAAGATCAAAAGCTCTCGCTCAATCCGCAGCAGATTTCTGGTGCCTGCGGCCGGCTGATGTGTTGTCTGCGGTACGAGCACGAGTTTTACGTGCAGAGTCGTCGTCGCTTCCCGAAGGAGGGGAAGATTCTACAAACGTCACTCGGCGAAGAGAAAGTTGTCAGCTGCGACATCTTTCATGATCGCGTGACGTTACGCACGGCCGAAGGCGATTCGCGTATCGTCGCACTCGCCGACCTGCGTGAAGAAATCGGCGGCTTCGGCGATCTGCAGATCACCGACACGTACGAGGTGCCGAACGACACCGAAGACATGGCAATCGATCATGACGTCGGGTCAAGCGGTCGGCGCGGGCGCACGTACACGCCGGCGCGTGGGGTGGCGCGACAGTTGCCGATGGCCGAGTCGCGGAACGTGAGCGGCTCGATCAGTGGAGCGGGGGAGACGTCGTCGATGTCGGAGCTAGTGACGGCGGAAGTCGCATTGCCGGACGGATCGATAGCGCCGGTGGAATCCGTCGTAGCGCCAAGTGGTACGCCGAGTGGTATGCCACGTGTTACACCAAGTGTGGCGCCAACGTCACCGGCGGAAATGGTACTGCCGCCAGACGTTGCAGTGCCGATCGCGGCAACGCCGGTCGTGGTAACGCCCGTCACGGCATCGCCCGCCACGGCATTGCCCATCACCGCATCGCCCATCACCGCATCGCTCGGCACGGCATCGCCCAGCACGGCATCGTCGGACACGGCATCGCCCAGCACGGCATCGCCCGGCACGGCAACGCCCAGCACGGCATCGCTCGGCACGGCAACGCCCAGCACGGCATCGCCCATCACTGCATCGTCCATCACTGCATCGCCCGTCGTCGAGTCGCACCGTGCCGGAGCGAACGCGGATGACGATGCGGCGAGCGATACGCCTACCAGTCTGCCCACGGAAGATTCGGCCGAAGCCACGGCGAGTGACACGCGACGCAAGCGACGTCGTGGACGACGCGGTGGACGTCGGTTGCGGGCAGCCGAACAGCGGCGGTTAGAACCAGGCGCGCTGGCGGACGACGCAGACATCACGCAGCACGAAGATGGCGACGACGCGGACGATCGCGAGGACGAGCGCCCCGATAGTTCACCCACTGTTTGACGGACGCGTAAGATGGCCCGATTTTACCTGACGACCGCGATCGACTACGCCAACGGCGATCCGCATCTCGGTCATGCCCTCGAAAAGATCGGCGCCGACGTGATCGCGCGGTATCATCGGCTGCGTGGCGATGACGTCCATCTCCTGATTGGTATGGACGAGCACGGGCAGAAGGTGCAGCAGACGGCCGCCGCGCAGAGTGTCGCGCCGCAGGCGTTCACCGACGAGATCGCGTCGCATTTTCAGGCGATGTGGGCCAAACTCGGCGTGGACTACGATCAGTTCATTCGCACGACGGACCCACATCACAAGGCCGGCGTGCGTGCGTTGATTTTGCGCATCGCGGAACACAACCCTGACGATTTCTACGAACGCTCGTATCGCGGCATGTACTGTGTCGGCTGCGAGGCGTTTAAGCAGGACGCCGATATCATCGACGGCAAGTGCGTACTGCATCCGACGCGCACGCTCGAGGAAGTCGAAGAGCGTAACTGGTTTTTTCGTCTGTCCAAGTATCAGTCATTCCTGCAGGACTTGATCGCCAGCAATCCTTCGTTCATCAGCCCCGAGAGTCGGCGCAACGAAATTCTTGGGTTGCTCGCGCAGGGACTTGAAGATATTTCGGCATCACGCTCGCGACTCGAGTGGGCGGTGCCGTTTCCGTTGCCGCTGTCCACCGGTGAGACACAAGGGACGTATGTCTGGTTTGACGCGCTGCCCAACTATCTCACGGCGACCGGATTCCCGGATGCCGGATACGACGAGCGCTGGCCGGCGAATTTGCACATCATCGGCAAGGATATCACGCGCTTTCACGCGGTGATTTGGCCAGCGATGCTCAAAGCGGCGGGGCTACCGCTCCCCAAGCAGGTCTGGGCGCACGGCTTTGTGTCGCTCGGGGGCGAGCGCTTCTCCAAAAGCGCGGGCGTTAAACTCGATCTCGGCGAAGCGATCGACCGATACGGTGCCGATGCGTTTCGCTACGTGCTACTGCGCGAAGTCCCGTTTGATGGTGACGGCAACTTCAGCTGGGAGCGTTTCGAAGAGCGCTACACGAGCGATCTGGCCAACGCACTTGGCAACCTCGCCAGTCGTGCAACGGCGATGGTCGAGAAGTATTGCAATGGTATCGTACCGGTTGCACAACCAGCCGGCGCTGAAGCCGACGATGCAACCGACGTACATGCCTACAACGCCGCGATGGATGGATCACGTGGTTGGCTGCTGCACGACGGGTTGGCGGCGGTCGGTCGCATGACGGCGCGCGCCAACGAATACACGCAGGCAACGGCTCCGTGGCAGGTGGCCAAGGATCCCGATCGCCGCGCGGAACTTGAGCAATGCTTGGCGTCGCTGATTCGACGGCTGGCTCGACAGGCCGTGCTCTTGTCGCCGTTCATGCCGCATAAGGCGCAGGAGTTGTGGCACGCACTCGGCGGGCCAGGCACGGTGCGGCAGCAGCGGTTGCAGGAGCTGCATGCCCTCGATGTCGGCCACTGGCATGTGACCAAGGGCGAAGGACTCTTTCCGCGCCCGCAGCCCAAGCCTGCCGCGTAGCGACGCACCGCGCGGGACGACTCGCATCACAGGACGCTCCCACACTCGTTCACGATGTGTGCACACCGTCACGTGACGGTCGCGTTGTGTTCCGACGTTCGCTGTGTGGCCACCAGTGAAGTGACTGCAGCCATCACTTGCCCGTAACTCTCTCGTGCAGCGGCAGCCCACACGCACGGAGGACGGTATGCGGACGAAGGTGAGTGATGTTGTGAGTCGACGTCGGCGGTTATACGCGACGGTCGCACAATCGGGACGCCGGATGCGCAGTCGTGATCGACGAGGCTTCGCCATGGAAGCCGCACTGTTGATCCTCGTGATGTTCTCGATCATCGTGCTCGCAGGACTTTCAGCGGTCACCACGATGTCGCAGACGTCAAACGCCGACTATCGCTCGTCGCGTGCGTCATACGCATCGGAAGGCGGCGCCGACGATATCATGTCGCAGCTCGACGCCGCGATGCAGGACGGCGTGATCAGCGGGCAGGATATCGCGAACCTCACGACGCCGCAGCTGTCCGGCTTCCGCATGACGCAGAACACGCATACGACGGGCGCGCCGGTGACGCGTACGATCACGTCAGGCACATTCTCCGGATTGTACTCGCTCAACCAGCCGATCGATATCACGGTGGCGGCGCGCGACTCGTCGGGGAATCAGGCGACGTCCGTGTTGAGCGTGAACGCACAGACGATTCCGCTCTTCCAGTTCGGTGTGTTTTACGAACGCGACCTGGAGATCAATCCTGGTGCACCGATGGTGTTCGCCGGATGGGTGCACACGAACGGAAATCTGTACATCTCGTCGAACAGCGTCGGCTTTCAAAGCCAGCTTACGACACCAGATAGCGTCTTCTGGAATCGAAAGGATTCCAATCAGCGCTTGAGCGGCGTCACCATCAACAACGCGGCGGGCACTGCCGTCGCGCTCGATTTCGATTCACGCAGTCTCTCGGGACCCGCGTTCGTCACGCGCAGTCAGCAAAAGTTCAGCGGCCGCCTGATGACATCTGCGAGCGGTGTGCGTCCACTCAAGTTGCCACTTCCGGCCAACACGCTGCCGGTCACGCTGGTGTTGCCCAAGAACGCCGCCGATGATCCGATTACGCAGAACGTGAAGATGGCGTGGAAAGCGGATTGGTACATTGTCGTCGACGCGTCGATCTTTCAGACGGCTGACACCAACGCGATGAAGGCGTCGTTCTGCAACGCACTGACGCAGACGCGGAGTGGTGGGCTTGAAGTGCCGTCGGCCGGCGCATGCAAGCGCATTTTCAAGCCGCGCGCCAACGCATTCTATGAAGGCCGCGAGGATCTGCGCCCAGACCTCGTGGATGTCTACGTCGACTCGTTACGCATCTGGTCGGACAGCGCTCCGACCACGCGCGCACCGCGCATCATGTACTTCGAGTTTGCCAATACCAATACGTCGGCAGCCAACGACTACGTCGCGTTGCGAATGCGCGGTGGTGCACAGCTGCCCAAGCCGAATACCACGGCCGACACCGGCGGCCTCTCGGTGGTGACCGAGCGCCCGCTGTATGTGTTGGGCGACTACAACACGACCGTCTGGCGCCCAGCGGCATTGATGGGCGATGCGATCACGTTTCTCAGCAATCCGCCCAACGCGGCGATGGATTCCAGCTCCGCGCGTTATCCGGCGGCGGCGACTCGCTGCGGACCGGCCACGGGGTGGTGCGACATCATGCAGCAAGCGATGACGCAGCGTACGTCACGCGGGTCGACGGTGTATGCGGCGATCCTCGCCGGCATCTCGGAGACGCCGTGTGACTACGCACGCTCCGGATGCAGTTCGCCGCCCTACGGTGGTGGGTTAGAAAACTTCCCGCGCTTTCTCGAGAACTGGGGCGGCGTAACGTTCAAGTACACCGGCTCGCTCGTGTCACTCTGGGCGAATCGCTACAGCAGCGGCCTGTGGGGCAACAATACGAATGTCGGTTATGCAAATGCGGCGTACTACACGCCGCCAACGCGTAACTGGAGTTTCGACGTGAACTTCCGCTTCCCGCAGCGGCTTCCTCCCGGTACGCCATCCGTTGGCACCGTGTTGCAGACCGCGTTCCGCCCGATTTACTGAGGCACCCATGTTCACTCCTGCGCGGCATTCCCGCCCGCTTCGGCGCGGTTTCACGATCTACGAATTGCTCATCGTCGTTGCCGTTGTTGGCATCATGATGACGATTGTGGTGCCGCGCATGCGCGTGTCACCAATGACAGAAGTGCAGCTGGCCGGTATGCAGCTCGCGCAGGACATGGATCTTGCGCGCACCCGGGCGCTGAGTACGCGGAGCTTCGCTCGCGTGCAGTTTGCCAACGCCGGCGGCGTGTGGGAGTACAGCGGCTATCTCGATACCAACGGCGACAGTACCATCACGGGCACGACCGATGAACGCCTCGCGCTGCATGGCTGGGGCACGCGTCCACTGCCAACGCACGTCTCGGTTGGTCGAGGCTCCGCCTCATCGATTCCAAACGATGGCTCGAACGCGGCAGTGACGTTCGACAATGCGCGCGTGGAGTTCGACACGCGCGGCTTACCGACACCGACGGGCACCACCGGTGTGGTGTATCTCGCGAACACGACCGATCCGACGGCTGTGGTCGCCGTGGCCCTGGCGCCGTCGGGGAGCGTGCAAATCTGGACGTGGAAGGGAGGATACTGGCAATGACCAAGCGCGCTGGCTTTACGCTGATCTCGACGTTGGTCGCGATCATCCTGCTCGCCGTCGGCATGACGACGCTCGCGGGCGCGAGTTCCAACACGATCAAGATGCAAACGCTCGCACAGAACCGGACGAACGCGATTGCGCTGGCCCGTTCCTACATGGAAACCGTGCGCACGCGCGATCCGTGGACGATCGCGACGGAGTCGCCGGTCCAACTCAACGCCGATGGCTCCGCGTCGTCTTCGGGTGCGTTCATTCGCACGCTGACGGTGGCGGTGACGCGTCAGGATCTGCTGCGCATTGATGTTTCCGTAACCTATCCGCGTGCCACGCAGCCAGTCACGATCATCACGTCCTTCTTCCGGGGCAACGCCCTCGTCGCGCCATGAAACGTCATCCACGCTCAGGTTTCACGTTGGCGGAGTTGCTGATTTCGATGCTCGTTGGACTCGTCGTGTTGAGCGGCGCGTCGAGCTTCGCGCTCAAGAGCTGGCAAGCGCGTCGCGGCTGGACGATCAAGGAAGGCGTTGATCGGAACGCGCGGTTCGTCGGTATGTCGATCGCACGCGACGCGCAGGAAGCTGGCGTGTCGATCGCCAGCACGCCGACCTTTGGGACGGTGGGCTCGTGGGGCGATACGCTGTCGATTCTGTCGGTGGCGTATACGAATGTCGAAGCGCCCGTGTACACCATCTACGATGACGGTGACACGCTGCCCAACTACCCGCCGGGTGGGAACTGTGGCACGACGTGCATCGAGTTCAACAAAACGAACGGCACGTTTCAGCTGGCGGCCGGAGACCTTGTGAACCTGCAGATCGGTACCAGCCGCCGATTGCTGTTGTTGACCGGAGCGACGAGCGCATCGAACAACACGCGATTCCGCGTCAACTTCCTCGCCATTCAAAATTTGCTCGGCCGAAAGGCGGGGATCGACAGCATTTTGTTGACGCGATCCGGCACGACGCTGCAGAAGCTCAAAGCGGTCGCCTATTGGCGAGACATCCCGAGTAACACACTATATCGCGCAGAAAAATTTACGTCGAGCGGTGGCTTGATCGGGCAGCCGCTGGCGACCAATACGACGGCATTCACCACGTCGATTCTCTTCACCGGCAATCGAGAGGCGCCAAGTTACAGCGGTTTCGACAGCGATACGCTCAACGACGGCAACGACATCATCGGCCTGCATGTGCGTGCACAGATGAAAACGGCCAAGGTCGATCCGGCGGTCAACAACGGACAACCGGTGTATCGCTGGTACGACTGGAAGGTGGCGCCGCGCAATCTCATGTACGAGAAAAATCGTTAGGTAGCCGGCCTCGCGCGCAACAACAACACAACTAGCAGACAGCAACGTCGCAACTGCAACTGCGGAACGCGAATGACAGCAAAAACGTACGAATCGGCGTCAAGCCAATTCGTACGTTTTCGCGTTACTTCGCGTTCTGCTTTTTGTTGGCGCTTACTTGGCAGCGGGCTTGCTGAAGTCGACTGTTGGCGCCGCACGCGCCGCCGCATCGGTCACTTCGAAATACGTCCGCGGCTTTGCGCCGGTCGCCTTGGCTGTCATGACCGCAGGAAACTTGCGGATGTACTCGTTGTACGTGCGCACCGTCGCATTGTAATCCGTCCGCGAGACGGCGATCCGGTTTTCAGTACCCGTCAGTTCGTCTTGCAACTTGAGAAAGCCCTGGTCGGACTTGAGCTGCGGGTACTGCTCGATCACGATGCTCATGCGACTCAGCGCGCTGGTGAGCTGCTGATTGGCGTTGGCTGTTTCGGCCGGATCGGACCCACCCGGCTTTTGCAGCGCACCGGTAAGCCCCGCACGCGCTTTGGCGATGCCGACAAACACATCGCTTTCCTGCTGCGCGAGCCCCTTGACCGTATTCACCAGGTTGCCGATCAAGTCGGAGCGACGCTGCAACTGGGCATCGATGTTCTTCTTCGCCTGCTCCGCCTGTTCGTCGTAGGTCTGGATCGTGTTATAGCCACACGACGTCAGTGCGAGCGGCGACACAAAGGCGAGCAGCGCCGGGAGCAGCAGCGTGAGTGAGCGCGCACGACGCGGCGTGCGCAAAGACTGCAGAGCAAACATGAATTCGTCCTCAGTGTGGTTCAGTGTGATATCGAATCGCCGGCAGTCGGCGGAGTGAACTGATCAAGGTACGCCACCAACGATTCCATCCCCTGCACATACCCCGCTAACACGAGCTCGATCTCACGATCGGGAATGCTGGTCCCACGCACCAGCGCCGCCACGCGCTCGAACGGTGCCGCGTCGAAACCAGCGTGCGTTGCCACCGCTCGCGCCACAGCCTCCGCACTCCGTGGCGGCGTGACATGATGCAACCGCAGCACCGCGCGGAAAATGATCTGCAGCGCGCTCAGACTCGCCCGCAGTAATTCGGATTGGCGCTTGGTATCCGAGCCGGCCGTCATCACGCCACGTCGCAACCGCAGCAGTTTGCCCATCGCTTCGTGTTCCGTCTGCAACCGCAAGTCTGTCGCAAGCACCACGATGCCGTCGAGCGGCAAGGTGCCGTACAGATTTTTGTGCGCCCCCAAAATATCCGCGTATTCCATCGGGAAAATATCCGACGAGCGCTGCCACTCGAGCACCGTGAGCGTGAGCGGTGGCGGGTTGCCCGCGTCTTGCCAGCGACGCGTGATGTCGGCCAGCTGACGCAACGCGCCCAACGTCAGCGGCTCGACGATCACGAGCACGTTGTGGTCCGACTGTCCTTGCACCTGCTGATCGGTTGCCGCCGACCCGTAAAGCACGACCGTGCGCAGTGCGGCGCCATGCACCTGCCGCAACTGCGCCACGAGTTCGTCTAACGGCATCGAGGAGTTCGCCATCGAGGTTCCGGGAAAGTGTCGAGTGTCTGCGAGTACTGCCATGCGCGTAGTGCCAATGCGAGTACGGCCTACCAGTCGGAGCCGCCACCACCACCGCTGAAGCCACCGCCACCACCGAAACCACCAAAGCCACCGCCACTGTCACCGCCGCCGAATCCTCCGCCCCCACCACCGCCGCGCCCACCACGCCCACTGGACAGCACGTTGAGCAGAATCCAGAGCCAACCCAGTTTGCCTTTGATCGCCAGAATCACGAAGACAATCAGCAGCACGACGATCAGCCAGCCCGGCACCGGAATATTTTGCTGACGACGATCCTGCGTAGAGCCGCCCGCCGCGGGCAACGGCACCCCATCCAGCGTCACGTTGTACTCGGCGGCGTATCGCTGGGCGATGTTACCGGCAATGAACTCGATCGCGCCGCCATAGTCTTTCGCGACGAAGCGGTCTCGGGCCGCGCGACAGAGTTCACCCGCCGTCGCGTCCGTCAGAAATCCCTCGATCCCCTGCCCTGTTTCGATCCGACAGGAGCCGCGGCCGGTGCTCGACGTCTCCTTGGGCACGATGAGAATGAGCACGCCGGCGTTTCGCGCTCTGTCGCCCACCGGTGCATTCGCGCCTAGCTTCCACTCGCGTCCCAAGCGCAGCGACACTTCTTCGACCGGACGCCCACCGAGATCGGGTAAGGTGACGATGGCCATGTCGCCGCGCGTCGCCGCGTTCACCTTGAGCGCCAGCGTCTCGAGCCGCGCTTTCGCATCAGCTGGAATGACGTTCGCGAAATCGTTGACGTACCCGACCGGTGCCGGCAGCGCCGGCGGCTGCGCCGGTAGCGGCGAGAGCGGCCAGAACGTCAGCAGTCCGATCGCCAACAGCGCTGCACCAGCCAACCGCGTACGCAAATTTCGAAGAGGCAAGCCGAAGCGATTGAAGGAACGTGCTGTTACGTCCTGCACAGGATAATACGTGAATCGGCGCCGCCGGTGTCAGAAGTCGGCCGCAGCGCACTAACTTTACGTTGCGCGTCATCTCGCAACGTGCTGCTGCCCGATTTCTCTCTCGACTCCTGGTCCCACCGGTCATGCGTGTTTCTGTTACCCTGCTGCGCGCCTCGGCGTGCCTCTTGGCACTTGGTGCGCTCATGCTCTCCGGCGTGGCAGCCTGCGGTCGGGCGGATTCCGCGAGTCGCAAGACCGGCGCCACCAGCACGGGCAGCGCTCCAACGAGCACAGCAGCCACGGCCGCGAGCCTGACGTCGACGGGGACGGGGACGGCAACCAACACCGTGTCGCTCACCGATACCCTCTCCGATTCCGCGCTCGTGTCGAAAGCGGATCGGGGGCGTCTCATGGGCCGCGATTCTGGTACCGTCTGGTTGGTGATGATCAGCGACTTCCAGTGCCCGTACTGCAAGATCTGGCATGACTCCTCGATGGCCGCCGTGAAACGCGATTACATCGACGCGGGCAAGGTGCGCATGGCTTACCTCAACCTTCCGCTGCCGCAGCATACCCACGCGCGCATGGAGGCCGAAGCCGCCCTGTGCGCGGCGGCGCAAAACAAGTTCTGGCCGTACTCCGAGGCATTGTTTCACGATCAGGATATTCTCACGAAACGCGCGGACGTGAAGCCGTATCTCGATAGCTTGGCGCGCGCCAACGCGGTCGAGATGACGGAGTTTGCGCGGTGCCGCAAGTCGAAGGCGATCGCCTCACTGATCGAGTCGGATATGGCACAGGCCAATCGGGCAGGCGTGCGTTCGACCCCGTCGTTTCTCATCGGGCAGTTCTTGGTCGAGGGAGCCGCACCCTACAAGGATTTCCGTCGCGCCATCGACACCGCCATTGTCACCGAACGTCTCAAGAGGTCGCGCTGAACGGAGCGGTCGCCACACTGTACTCACTCGGACTCTTCGCGGCACGCGTCGCGGCCCGTCTCATGCCGTCGAGCGACGGCAAAGTGGCGCGTTCGATGCAAGCGCGCCGTGGCCTCATCGAACGAGTGCGTGCGCGCGCGGCGCTCGTGCGCGACCCGAGTCGCCCGCTCGTCTGGCTACACGCACCATCCGTTGGCGAAGGACTGCAAGCGCGCCCGGTAGCACAGGCGCTGCGCGTACAGCATCCCGAAGTCCAACTCGCCTATACGTTCTACTCGCCGAGCGCAGTACGCTTCGCGGAGTCGATCGAGGCCGACATCACGGATTACCTCCCGTTTGACGGCGCGACTGAATGCGACGCGATGCTCGACGCACTCAAGCCGGCAGCGCTCGTTTTTGTGAAGCTCGACGTGTGGCCGGTGCTCGTCGCACGAGCGGTTGCGCGTGGCATCCCGGTCGCACTACTGAGCGCCACGGTCGCCCCCGGTTCGTCGCGCCTCGGCGCGATGTCTCGCATGGTCCTACATGATGCGTACGCCGCGCTGCGGTCGGTCGGCGCGATCGATGCACCCAACAGCGCCCGGCTTCAGCAACTCGGGGTACGCATGAGCGCCTTGCGTATCACCGGCGACACGCGGTTCGATCAGGTGTGGGCACGCGCGCAGTCAGTGGACCGCGCCTCGCCGCTGCTCACGGCCCTCGTCAGCGCCCGTCCCACGCTCGTTGCGGGCTCGACCTGGCCGGCCGACGAAAGTGTCCTGTGCGAGTCGTGGATGGCTGTACGACGGGCCTGCCCGACCGCGCGGCTGATCATCGCGCCGCATGAGCCGACCGAAGGCCACTTCGCGCCGTTGTCCGCGTGGGCCAACAAACAGCGCCTTCGCACCGTCCGACTGTCTCGACTGGAAACGTCCGAAAGTCCAGCCGAGCGAGATGCCGACGTCATCATCGTCGACCGCACCGGCGTCCTCGGCGACCTGTACGCCATCGGCGACGCGGCGTTTGTCGGCGGGGGCTTTCATGCTGCCGGACTGCACTCGGTGATCGAGCCCGCAGCCTTCGGCATCCCGGTCGCGTTCGGGCCGAGGCACACGATGAGCCGAGAAGCAGGGCTCCTGCTCGCAGCGGGAGGTGGTGCTTCGATCACTACCGCGCGCGCACTGACGGAGGTCGCCTCGCAGTGGCTCTCCGACAAAAAGAAGCGGGAGCGCGAAGGTGAGCGTGCGCGTGAGGTGGTACGGGCTGAACTCGGCGCGACCGACCGATCGGTCGCGCTCGTGGAAGGTTTACTGCAGCTTTGAGCAGGTCGTGTTGTACCGGTCGCCACCCCGTCCTCTGTACCATGTCGCGTTTGCCTGTCGTTCGTTCGTCCTTGCTCGTGCTGATTGCTGCCCTTGCCTGCCGTGCCGGCGACAAGACCGCTTCTCCTGCTGCGGCCGAAGCAGCTACGCCACCCGCTGCGAGCATCCCCTCGTGGTTGCTCGCGCGCGATCTGGAAGAGCGCACACAGACGGCGAAATCCCCTGTCGTTCATGATTTCCTGTTCACCGATGCACGTGACGCGAGCGGTATCACGTTCACGCATCACATCGTCGATGACGCCGGTCGCGCGTACAAGGCGGACCACTACGATCACGGCACCGGCATCTGCGCGGCTGACGTAGACAACGACGGCAGGACCGACGTCTTTTTCGTCTCGCAGCGCGGCAGCAGTGAGCTCTGGCGCAATGTCGGTAACGGAAAGTTCACTGATATCACGACGGCGTCCGGCCTGCGTACCACCGATGCCATCTCGGTGGGGTGTGCGTTTGCCGATATCGACAACGACGGCCTCGTCGATCTCTTCGTCACCACGGCGCGTCACGGGAACCGGCTGTACAAGAACACGGGCAACGGCGTCTTCACAAACATTACTGCCGAAGCAGGCGTTGGTTATATCGGCCACTCGTCGGGTGCGGTATTTTTCGACTACGACGGCGATGGTCTGCTCGATCTGCTCGTGACGAACGTGGGCAAATACACGGGCGAGACGAAAGGTCCGGGCGACTACTTTGTCGGCCTCGACGATGCATTCCACGGACATACACATCCGGATCGCGCCGAAGCGAGCATTTTATATCACAACGCCGGCGGCGGACACTTCACCGACGTGTCGAAGGCAGCCGGATTCGATGACAAGAGCTGGAGCGGCGATGCAGCGATCGTCGACGTCAACGACGACGGACGCCCCGACATCTACATGCTCAACATGATGGGCGAGAATCATCTCTGGCTCAACGTCGACGGCAAGCGCTTTCGGGACGACACGAAGACGTACTTCCCGAAAACGCCATGGGGCGCGATGGGCGCTAAGGTGTTCGACTACGACGGCGACGGACGGCTTGACCTGTATATCACCGATATGCACTCCGACATGTGGAGTGAAGTGTCGGCCGGCGATTGGTTCATGGAGTTCGCAAAATCGAATCCACGTGCGGCACCGCAAGATCTTTTTCCGACCGGCACGAGTCAGTTCGTCTTCGGCAACGCGCTCTTCTCCAATCATGCGCGCTCCGCTGCACCGAACAGCGCCTACCGCGAAGTTTCCGACTCGCTCGGCGTCGAGACGTATTGGCCCTGGGGACCGAGTGTGGACGACGTCAACGCGGACGGCTGGGATGATGTGCTGGTCATCGGCGGTATGAACTTCCCGTATCGCTACAGCACGAACGCACTGCTACTGAACGAGAATGGCCAGCATTTTCGCCACGCTGAATTCACGCTCGGTCTCGAGCCTCGCACTGATGGTCGTACCGAGCAGGCGTGGTATACGGTGGATTGCAGCACGACGGGCGCCGACAGAGGCTCGAAAGCGTGCACGACGTGCACGGGTCCCGGTGCGAGCGAAGCAGGCTGCCATCCCGACAACACCGCCGGCCACTTCACGATGACGGCGTCACGCGGCACACGGTCCTCCGTGATCTTCGATCTCGACGGCGATGGCGATCTGGATATCATCACGAACGAGTTCAACGCGATGCCACAAGTGCTCATCAACTCGATCGCGGCAAAGCACACCGTCAATCGTATCAGCGTCCGACTGCGCGGCTCGAAGTCCAACCGCCAGGGACTCGGCGCGCAGGTAACCGTCGTGCTTCCCGACCAGCGTCGCGTGTTGAAGCTCATGGACGGCAAGTCCGGCTACCTCTCGCAGAGTGATCTACCGCTCTACTTCGGGCTTGGTACCGCCGATCGCGCCGCGTCCATCGAAGTGCGCTGGCCAACTGGCAAAGTGCAGACGCTTAGCGGTCCGGTGAAGGCAGGCCAGACCATCGAGATCGTCGAGCAATAGCGCATGATGACGCGCAACGCGCCGACCACCACGCCGAACAGGTCGCGCATCCGCCCTCGCGAACTCCGCGCGCTGCGGCAGTGGTTGGTCGTCCTCGCGTGCACGGCAACGGCAGCACGCGCACACGTCGGACGCGCACAGTCGTCGCCGGCGCAGGGAGCGAAATCCCAAACCGAACGTTCGCCAATGGCGACCAAGGACAAAGACCGCGAGTTACTGGGAGTCGTGCGCGATACGCAGGGAATGCCCCTCGAAGGCGTGCGCATCGAAATCCCAGGCACGACGGTTGAGACGAATGCGCGCGGTGCATTTCAACTGTTCACAGCAAATTACGATACGGTCACGATCACGGTGCGCGCGCTTGGGTACACGGCCGTCTCGGCGCTGCTCACCGCGCATGATCGCGTGTGGGATCCGCTCATCGTCGAATTGGATCGCGCACGCATCCTACAAGGTGTAAAAATTCGCGAATCTCCCATGCGCAACGCACTCGGCCTCCGCGGATTTGAAGAACGCCGAGCGAACGGGAGTGGCGTGTTTATCACGCGCAACGATATCTCCGCTCGCGGAGCGTCGCACATGAGCGATGTGCTGCGGAACACGCGCGGTGTGAATATCGTGCGAGGACGCGTGCGTTTCGTTTCGCAGACCGGCCAACGTGGTACCGTATGCCAGCCGGACATTTGGCTCGACGGCATTCGTGCGCGCGGCATGGAAGTCGATGATATTCTCGCGAGCGACGTTGAAGCGATGGAGCTCTACTCCAATTTCAGTCTCGTGCCCATTGAATTCAGCTCACGCGACTCGAGTTCAATTCCGTGCGGTAGCATCGTGATCTGGACACGCATTCCGAACGCGCGTACGCCGTAGCCATCGTGGTCAGGAAAGCACGCGCCGAGAATGCGCAGCACCGCGCCAGCTGATCACGGCTGCAACAGGACTAGTGAGTGAAGACAATCTCCTTCGCGTCGTTCGGTACTGCCACTCGCGATGTTCTGCCACCCGGCCAGCGTACCCAGATCGCCGTCGGCTTACCCGACAGACCAAAGACTTGCACGGCGCCATTTTGCGACCAGTAGCCCGCGCCAGCTTGCACTTCGCGCACAGGGCCCATGCGCTCGCCGTACATCACGCGAAGTTGCACACCGACGCCGTCTGGATTGTTCGCGCCATCGTGCACACGAACACGTAGTCCGGGCTTCGCCGAACGATTGGTGAACAGGCGCGTGGCGGCACCGTTCTGCGAGATCGCAAGATCGAGGCGACCATCGCCATTGAAGTCGGCGTACGCTGCGCCGCGCTGATCGCCATAGACCACGAGCCCCGACTGCGCGCCGGACATTGCACGCAGCGCACCGCGTCCATCGCCCAATAGCAGCAAACTGCGACCCGCATCGAAGCGTGGTGTGCCAATTGACGTGGGCGAAAAGTTCTGGCCGAGAAACACATCTTCGTTTCCGTCGCCATCGAAGTCGGCGATGCCCGCATAAAACGCTGGCGCAAGTTGGGCCTCGACTGGCAACGGTACCGCCTCGAAGTGATCGCCGCGATTGAGCAGCGCGAGATGATCGAGTGTGTTCAGCGAAAGACGAGATGATTGCGACGACGCCGGTCCGAGCACCTGATCAAGCGATGCGTCGGCGTACGCGGCAAACGTGCCGATGCGATTGACCAACGCCGGAAACGCGACGCGCACGCGGGCGTAGCTGTTGAGCGGTACGATGTCGCCCACGCGCGCATCGTGCTGCGCGAGCAACATCTCCTCTTCACCCTTGGCACCGAACGGCCCATGCGCGATCCAGAGCGGCCGCGCGCTGTCGGCGTGCATGGTGGTGTTGCGCCCCCAGCTCGTCGCAACAAGATCGAGTCGGCCGTCGCCATCAAGATCGCCGGCCGCCACGCCATTCCATCGACTGGTGAGATGCGCGATCCCCCACGAGTCTGGGGCGACAGAAAACTTTCCGTGCCCATCATTCAGCAACAGCAACAACGAACCCCACTCGCGCGCAAGCACGAGGTCCGGATGTCCATCACCATTGATATCGGCAAACATCGCCGATGACACCATCCCGACGTTGTGCAGCACGGCCGCGTTCGCGGTGTCGAAGACGAACGTGCCACCGACATTTCGAAACAGTCCGGACGATGGCGCGGCAGGATACTGCATCGGAATCGCGCGCGAACCCACAAAGAGATCGAGGCGTCCATCACCGTCGTAGTCACCAAGCGCCATCGGGCCGGTGGACGACGAATGTGAACCAACGAGCGCGACTGAAGTGGAGGCGAGCTGGGTGCCGCTCACGCCGATACTCACCGCGGCCGGTTGCGCGATCAATCGTGCACTGTCGCGTACTTCCCACGTCGCGACACCGGCGAGCAGGCGCGTTCGCCCATTCTCGGTTAAGCCAAGTATTGATGTAAAATCTTCAGTCGCGACCGGACCCTGGGGCGGCATCGGAACGAGCGCGCCTTTGGTATTCCGAAACACCGCCACACGACCGCCTTTCCCCGAACCCACAATCAGATCTTCAGCACCGTCGTGATCGAGATCATACCAAGCCACGCCAGGCCCCGCCTGCGACAGCGCGTCGGGCAATAGGAACTGCCGATCCCAATCGTCGAAGATGTTTTCGGTGTGGGTATGTCCACGGAGCAATGAGGTGGCATCCACAAAGAGTGATGTTGTCGCCGCGATCGACGAGCTGTCGTGCGTGGCGCTGTCGTTCTTGGTACCAACGGCGCGCGGCAGCGCCGTGCTCGCCGAGATTTCGTATTCGCGGTTCGGACGCACGTCACGCAGGATCGTGCGCCGCCCATCACGCCAATCCACTTGCAGCGTCGCACTCGCGGCCTGACCCATCGCGAAGGATGCCGTATAGTCGCTGTGCGACATATACAACCCGCCGACGACGACCTCGTGCGCCTGCAGTGGCATCGCACCATCGCGCAAGGTAATCCTGGCACCAACGGCTTTTGTATTCGGTGCGTCACCAACCAATCGAACGGCGATACGTGCAGCGGTAGCATCGTTTCGCAAAATCTGTGCTGGTGCATCCAGACGATTCACCACCACGTCCAAATCGCCGTCGCCATCGAGATCGGCGGTCGCCATCGCATGCGAAATATCGGCATCCGTGCCGAAGTGCCACGCGGCACTCATATCCTCGAA
>JBBQDB010000058.1:0-23005 GCA_038319245.1 Gemmatimonadales bacterium | reverse complement strand
GCTGATGCGATTGTCGTCAGCGGCGGCGTGCAGGGCCATGATCGCGGCGCGCAGCGGCACCGTGTTGGCTCCGCCAGACATCAATACATCGTCGAGCACCGAGCGATGCTCACTTTGTGCCGGACGGTCGGAAAGCGTCTGCTCGAGGTCCACCACGAGAATGGATCCGGCGCGCACCGTCATCGGCTTGCTGCGCCCAGCCGTCGCGATGATGCCGGCGATGAGGATGATACCGCCCACGATACAGAGGGCGATGGTGGTCAGGTTTGCGGCGAGCGCGGTCAAAAACTGCTTCATGGCTTACTCCAAAGGGACGCAGGGGGTCTTCTGCATTTTAGCATGACGCGGATTCGTCGGCGGGTGTTTCGTCCGCGCGACGTCTCGGGGACGACGTGTAGTGAGGGACTGGCGATCTCGTCAAAACATGACGGTACCGTCGGGTTTGCGCCTTGCCGACGCGGCGCGCGATCCTGAGATTACCCGTGTGGTCGGTGCGCGTGCCCGATCGCCTCCCGCCCTGCTTCGAGGATGCAGTCCATGCCCGTCTACAAGGCTCCGCTCGACGACATCCGGTTCCTGCTGCACGACGTCCACAACGTCGCACAACTGGCCGACCTCCCCGGGTACGAGGACGCGACGCCCGACATGATCGACGCCGTTCTCGAGGGCGGGGCGAAGATCTGCGAAGACGTCCTCTTCCCCCTCAATCAGATCGGGGATGCAGAAGGCGTGACGTATGACCAGGGCGAGGTGCGCACGCCGACGGGATTCAAGGCGGCGTACCAGCAGTATCGCGAGGACGGCTGGACGGCGGTCGTCTCCGACAAGGCGTATGGTGGACAGGGCCTCCCCGAAGCCGTGCGTTTCGTCATGGAAGAGATGCTCTGCTCAGCGAACCTTTCCTTCAGCATGTACCCCGGCCTGTCGCACGGCGCCTGCAGCGCGCTGATGAGCCACGGCAGTCAGGAGCTCAAGGACAAGTTTCTTCCCAAGCTGGTAGACGGCACCTGGGGCGGTACGATGTGCCTGACCGAGGCCCACGCGGGCACCGATCTGGGCATCATCCTGACCAAGGCTGTTCCGGCGGGCGACGGCGCGTACAAGATCACTGGCCAAAAGATCTTCATCTCGGCTGGCGACCATGACCTCACCGAGAACATCGTCCATCTCGTGCTGGCGAAACTGCCCGACGCCCCCAGTGGCTCGAAGGGAATCTCGATGTTTCTGGTGCCCAAGTACCTGCCGACGGACGAAGGCACCAACGGTACGCGTAACGGTGTCACCTGTGGCAGCATCGAGCACAAGATGGGGATCAAGGGATCGGCGACCTGCGTGCTGGACTTTGACAATGCGACCGGCTGGCTGGTCGGTGAGCCGCACAAAGGCATGCGCGCGATGTTCGTGATGATGAACGGCGCGCGACTGGCCGTCGGCCTGCAGGGCTTGGGCCTAGCCGAAGTGGCGTACCAGAACGCGCTGGCGTACGCGAAGGATCGGCTTCAGGGACGGTCGCTGACAGGCCCCAAGAATCCGTCGGGCCCGGCCGATCCGATTCTCGTGCATCCGGATGTGCGCAAAGGCTTGCTGCGGATCAAAGCGTTTAACGAGGGCATGCGTTCGTTGGCATACTGGGTCGGCATTCGTATCGACGTCGAGCACCATCATCCCGACGCCGCTGAGCGTGAAGCCGCCGAAGACATCGTCGCGCTGATGACGCCCGTGCTCAAAGCGTTCCTCACCGACAAGGGCTTCGACAACACCAACATCGCGCTCCAGACACTTGGCGGACACGGGTACATCCGCGAGTACGGCATCGAGCAATACGTCCGCGATGCGCGCATCGCGCAGATCTACGAGGGTACGAACGCCGTGCAGGCGCTCGATCTGGTGGGGCGCAAGCTGCCGATGAAGGGCGGGGCGCTGGTGCGTCGCTTCTTCGAGCTGGTGAAGAGCGATATCGACGTCGCGAACGGCACCGAGTCGTTTGAGGAGTTCACCAAGCCGCTGGCGACGGCACTATATCAGCTGCAGAAGGCGACGATGTTGCTGGCCGAGCGCGGCTTCGCGAATCCAGACGAAGCGGGTGCGGCGGCCACTGAGTATCTGCACCTGATGGGCTATGTCGCCGTCGGCTGGCAGTGGCTGCGCATGGTGACTGTCGCGACCGACCAATTGGCGGCGGGCAAAGGCGACAAGCGCTTCTTGGAGGCTAAGGTCAAGACAGCTCGCTTCTATTTCGCACGGCTGATTCCCGAGGCGGCGACGCTACTCACCGCCATCCAATCCGGCAGCGGCGCGATCATGGCGTTCAGCGCCGAGGAGTTTTAGCCCGGACCAAGAGCGGTTGTGACGCGGTCGGGACGAGGAGGTAGTACCGGTAGTTCAACCGCCAGTGCGTAATCGTGACAGTCGTCCGCGCTGGCGGCGGTGCCAAATGATCAACTCGGGGGGAATACGAGCCGATACCTCGTAGCAACCCTCTTCCCCCACTCATGTTCTTTCGAAAGTCCACGACCGAGTCCCGCCCCACGTCTGAGCGAAGCAGCTTAGACGGCGCGATCGACTCGACCCCGGTAGTTCCGATTTCGTCGGCGCACAGCGCCGGTGACAATGCCAGTAACATCGTGGTGGCGCCGTCGCGTGGCGACGATGTCGGCCTAGGCCTTGTGCTTGACGCCCTTGGTGGCGTGCTGTCCGCGCTCGCGCGCTTCCCGATCGATGTGCCCGACAAAACCGGCGAAGAGAGCGCCGCCGAGTTTACGCGCTGGCAGCGGCACGCGACGATGGGTCTGCCGATGGAGGATGGCGCCGACGCTACCTCCGTCGCCGTGCCCGATCGCGATTGGAATGGGGTGGTGCGTGCGGTGACGTCGCAACGGCGCGACGAGCATCAGTACGTCGAGTCGTCGATCAGCGAACTGCGCGACGCGCTCTGGGCGTGTGTGGAGACGGTGCACAAGGCCGTCAACATTGACAACACGACGGACAAGACCGCAGCGGAGAACATGGAGAAGGCGCGGAACGCGCTCAAGCGGATGCAGACCAGCTCGATCAAGCAGGATGTGCTTGGTGCCGTCTCGGCGATCGAAGGTGCGCTGCAGAGCCGACGCGATCAGCAGCAGGAGCAGTATGTGTCGTTGGCGACCAAGCTGGATCGCTTGGGGAAACAGCTCGAGGAAGCGCGTCGCGAGACAACGACCGATCCACTCACCGGTATCGGCAACCGCAAGCTGTTCGACATGATGGCCCCGCGTGCGGTCCAGATGTTCTCGCTCGGGCGGCAGCCGGTGGTGTTGCTGATGATCGATCTCGACAAGTTGAAACTCGTCAACGACATGTACGGCCATCAGGCAGGCGACGCGGCCATCAACACGCTCGGCAAAGCGCTGTCGAAGGTCTTTTTACGTCAGTCCGACGTCATCTGCCGATACGGCGGCGACGAATTTTCGGCGATCTTGCATAACACCGACTGGAAGATGGCGCAGACTCTTGCGCGTCGGTTGCAGGAGCAGATCGGCTTGATGCCGTCACCGCATCCGGCGATGGAATTTCAGATCGGCGCGTCGGTGGGCGTCGCGCAGCTCGATCCGTACGAGACGGCCGAAGAATGGATCGCGCGCGCGGACAAAGCGCTATACAAGGCCAAGCAGAGTGGACGCGAGCGAGTGTGTATCGCGGATATGCTGGGTGTGAAGGTCGCGTAGGCGACTGTTCGTTTCGCGATAGGTACTCCGCACAAACGCCTCGGTCGAAAGATCGAGGCGTTTTGCGCTAGGCTCGGTGAGCCGATCGCCCAGCCACACTCGCCCGCAGCGCATTGAGAATCACCGCGACATCGATGGCCTCCTGCGTGAGTGCGCCGGCAATGGGCGTCAAATGACCACTCGCCGCAATGGCCATGCCGACGAGACTCAACCCGAGGCCAACGCCAATACTCTGCTTTGCGATGGCCAGCGAGCGTCGACCAATTTCTACGGCCTCGATGACTCGGGCCGGATCATCGATGAGCAGTACCACATCAGCGGCCTCGGTCACGACGCCACCACCGTGACCGGCCAGCGCGACACCAACGGTCGCCGCGCTCAACGCGGGCGCGTCATTGGTACCGTCACCCACCATCAACACCCGATGCCCTTCGGCTTCGAGCGCCTTCACGCGATTGGTCTTGTCTTCCGGCGACAGGTCGCCGGCAAACGAGCCAATGCCCAGCGCGTCGGCGACCGACGCGACGTTCGCCTCTTTGTCGCCGGAGAGCAGATGGGTGTCGTGAATGCCGAGCACGCCGAGCGCGGTGAAGAAACTCTTGAGATCCGCTCGCAATTCGTCGGCGAATTCAATGCGACCGACCGCGCCCGAGGACGTGCCGATATATGCGCGGAGCCCCTCCGCGTCGTGGTCGAGCATCTGCACTCGTGCATCGAGTGCCGGCATGGCCTCGCGCACGTAGCTTGCCGAGCCCACGGCAACACGCTCGGTCGCGACGGTACCGGTCACGCCGCTACCCGGCGTTTCTGTTACGGCGGTCGCAATTTCGAGCGCGGTATGTTGTTCGGCCGCGGCGCGCACAATGACGCGCGCGAGTAAGTGCCCTGATCCTTGCTCGACGGCGCCGGCCAGTGCCAGCAGGCGCTCAGGCGGAACGCCATCGTCGCCAACAACACCGCGCACCTTCGGTTGGCCGATCGTCAACGTGCCCGTCTTATCGAACACGGCAGACGTCACTGTGGCTAGCGCTTCGAGCGCGCCGCCGTTGCGGACAATGATGGACCGCTTGGCCGCGCGGTTGATACCGCCGATGATCGCAACGGGCGCTGCGAGAATGAGCGGACACGGTGTCGCGACCACCAGTACGGCCAACACGCGCGTCCAGTCGTGTGAAATGAACCACGCGACCGCACAGGCGGCGATCGTCAGCGGTGTAAACCAGATCGCCCACTTGTCGGCCGTGCGCTGCAACGGACTCTTGGACGCCTGTGCACTACGCACCAGTTCGACGATCTTGGCGTACTGGCTTTCCTGCGACGTGCGTACAGCGGTAATCGTGAGCGCACCTTCCTGGTTGACACTGCCGGACATCAGCGACGAACCGCGCACCGCGCGCACCGGCATGGCTTCGCCCGTCAGTCGTGCCGTGTCCACATGCGACGAGCCTTCGACTACCAGTCCATCACAGGGCACCAGTTCACCAGGACGTACCAGCAGCGAATCGCCGACCTGAATCTCCGCCGCCGCGATATCGTGCACCTCCGCATTGGTCACGCGATGGGCAACGCGCGGTGCGTCGGCTTCGAGCGCTTCGACCGCGCTGCTGGCGCGCGCGACGGCGTAGGTCTCGAGTGCCTCGCCACCAGTCTGCATCAACACGACAACGAGACCGGCGAGTGGCTGCCCGAGCGCGATCGCGCCAACAATCGCCATCATCGCGACGACGTCCGCTGCAAAGTTGCCTCGTAGCATGCCGCGAATCGTGCGCCACGACACGGGCAAACCCGTGAGCACGAGTCCTGCGAACCAGACGCGGTCGCGCCACACGGCAGCGTCCGGCACAATCGCGATGAGCGCGCCGACCAAAAGAAAACTGGCGGCGACCAGCGGCAGTCGCGGGATCGAAGAGAAACGCATGACTGGAAACATACACGACCCGCGTGCTAAGCTCTGTGCACTATGTCCGAGACGAAGAGGCCTTTTCACGCCGAACTGCATTCACACGCAGCACTCTCGGCGATTGTTGATATCGCCGCCGACGCGATCATTGCGCTCGACGACAATTTTCGCATTGTGCGTTTCAATCGCGGCGCAGAGCAGAGTTTCGGTTGGACGGAAGCCGAGATGCTCGGCCAGCCACTCGACCGATTGCTCCCGATGGGTGCGCGCGCGTTGCATCGGGGGCACGTGCGCACGTTTGCCGAAGGCCCGTCCGACGCGCGTCGCATGGCAGATCGTCGTGAAATTGCGGGTCTGCGACGTTCAGGTGAGGAATTCCCCGCCGAAGCGTCAATTGCGCGCGTCACGATCGACGGCGAGCGCACGTTCATGGTCACGCTGCGCGATGTCAGTGAGCGCCGACGCTCTGAAGAACGACAGCGATTACTCGCGACGGCCGGCTGGGTGCTGGCTGCGTCGCTCGATCTCGAGTCGACGATGGCGACCGTCGCCGAGTTGCCGGTGCCGTTGCTCGGCGAGTGGAGTCTGCTTGAGCTCCTAACCCCGGATGGCAGCATCCGTCGTGCTGCGTCGACGCATATGGACCCGGTGCGTCAGGACATCACGGCGGGCTTCATCTCGCGCGCGGAGCGACCACTGCAAGCGGATCCGCCGATAGCGAGCGGAAGCCGCGTGGCGCACGAAGCGGAAGCGCAACGCATCACGGATATCAGCGCTTGGCTGCAGGCGAATTTCAGCGACCCGAGCGATCGAGCTCGCGCGGAAGCACTCGGTGCGTCCGCGGTGTTGCTGGTGCCGCTGCGTGCGGGTGGTCGCGCGATTGGTGTGCTGCATCTGGTGCGCACGCGTGCCGGGGCAACGCATGTGACGGAGGAGGTGCTGCTCGCCGATCAGTACGCGGGCCTCGCTGCGCTGGCGTTGGAGAACGCTCGCTTGTACCAAGAGTCGCGACTGGCGGTTCGCGAACGTGAGGAGATGCTGGCGATCGTGTCGCACGATTTGCGGAATCCGGTGAATGCGATTGTCATGCTGACAGGCGCCGTGCTCAGTCGCGACGACGCCGACGAGCGTCCGCTGATGGAGCGGGATCAGGTGGAATCCATTCGCGCGGCGGCACGACAGGCGGACGGATTGATTCAGGATCTGCAGGATGTGTCGCGCATTTCATCGGGTCGGCTGCGCGTGGAGCAGCGACAGGTGTCCGTCGTTGAGCTCGCGGAGGAAGCGGCCGATTTGTTTGAACAGGTGATGGAGGATGCGGCACTGCGCTTTGTTCGGCGTATCGCGCCGGAGACGCCGTTGGTTGTCGCGGATCGCGGACGCGTGCTGCAGGTGTTGTCGAACTTGCTCGCGAATGCCGTGCGCTTTACGCCGCATGGCGGTCAGGTCACGCTGACAGTCGGAGCGCAGGATTCCGCGTTCGTTCGCGTAGCGGTCAAGGACACGGGGCCGGGGATCGCGCCGACAGACTTGCCGAGGTTGTTCGAGCGGTACTGGCAGGCGCCGCGGTTATTGCGCGCCGGCTCGGGGCTCGGGCTGTTTATCGCCAAAGGGATTGTGGAAGCGCACGGAGGTGAGATAAGCGTGCATAGCGAGGTGGGTACCGGGAGCGAGTTTTGGTTTTCGCTGCCGGTAGTGAGTTAGGGCGATGCGTACGCATTCCGTCGTATCGCGCCGTTACGCCTGACCATCGACCGACGCGACCGATAGGTTCGCGGCTCTATTGTTCCTGCTGCACTCCTCAAGGTGGTTCCGTATGACGTTTGTGACGCCCGCTGCCGCGACTCCGCACACTCCTGCCGCTGTCACGGATGCGTCCGCGCTCGAGCTGCTCTGGTTCTGTCAGCTCGCGGCTGATGGTGAATTCCTTGGCGCGGGCCCGTTGCGTCGACCCACGCTGCCGTACCTCACGAGCCTCGTCGAGACCGCCGCCGAAATGGGCTTCTCGAGCTTACTCACGGCAACCAACTATCACGCCGAACACGATGCGTGGACCGCGTCGGTCGCGACGTTGGCGCAAACCAAGGGCGCGGGCCTGCTGGTCGCCGTGCGGCCCGGCATGTTTCATCCCGCTATCTTCGCGAAGATGGCGGCCACCGCAGCGACGCTCTTCCCCGGTCGCGTACAGATCAACGTCGTGACGGGTTCGAATCCCGCCGAAAACGCGATGTACGGCGATCATGAAACGCACGATACGCGCTATGCGCGCACGCATGAATTCGTCGCGTTGTTGCGTCGCTTGTGGACAGAAGCCGTCGTCAATCATGACGGACAGTTTTACCAGTGCAACGCGGCGGTGCTCGAGCCCAAGCCAAACCCGCCGATTCCGATTTATGTCGGTGGGCATAGTGCGCCGGCACAACAACTCGCCGCCGAACTCGCCGATGTGTATCTCGTGTGGGCCGACACACTCCCCGGCGTCGCGGCGCGCCTCGCGTCAATGCGCGAACAGGTCGCACGCACCGGACGCCAGGTGCGATTCGGGCTACGCTGTCACGTCATCGTGCGCGAAACCGAGGCCGAAGCATGGGCGGCCGCTGATCGGATGATCAGTCGCATCGATCCGGCCACGCGCGCGGCGTTTCTCGCCGCCGCGGCGAGCCCCGACTCCGAGGGACAACGTCGTCAGCAGGCACTTTCGTCGGGGCCATCGCTGGTGGTCGAAGCAAACCTGTGGGCCGGTGTGGGACTCGCGCGCACCGGCGTGGGCCTGGCGATCGTTGGCGATCCCGCACAGGTCGAAACGAAACTGCGCGCGTATCAGGCGCTTGGCATTTCAACGTTCATTCTGTCCGGCTATCCGCATCTCGAAGAATGCCGGCGCTTTGGCGAGCTGGTGATGCCAAGACTCCGTACGACGTCGGCGGCATCCACGTCGGCGGCATCGACGTCGGCAGCATCCACGCCGGCGGCATCCACGTCGCGCCTCGCCGTGAGCGGCGTCGCGCCGGTCACCTAAGACAAACGCCGCGCGACCAGTGATGGTCGTGCGGCGTTTGTCACATCGTGTGCACTGTCCGTGCGCACCATCGGCCCAAAAGGCGCCTTAGTGCTTCTCGGCCTCAGGCTTGGCTTCCGCCTTCGGCTCAGCTTTCGCTTCGCCCTTCATCTCACCCTTGGCTTCGCCTTTCGCTTCGCCATGCTTCTCGGCGGCCTTGGCGACGTCGACCTCATGATACGCCTGCTGCATCATCGGGTCGCGCGGGTGCACGTACGTACGCTCGTGAATCGAGTAGGCGGTGTAGAGCAGCCCGCAGGTGAGCAGCACCACCACGCTGGCGAAACCCCAGCCTTGCTTGTTCGGATCGTACTGAGCACTCATCAGGAAGCCCCGTCGGGAAAGCGCGACCGGCAGACGCCGGCGGAAAGAGAGTGAGTTCCGGCTGGAACTCGATCGGACGGAAGGTAAGCGAGGCCAACGGAGGCCGGTAGCGTCAGATCACGTGTCAGATCAACTCGAGGATCACGTGTCCGATCACGCAACCAGACACATTTCCGACCAGCGACCTCACTCCTCGACGCGCGGACCGGGATCGTTGGACGGATCGACCAAACGGGCCGGCACAATCGCCTGCTGACCATAACGGTCACGGATGCGGTCCAGTGCCCGGGTCAGCGCTTTCTCTCGTGCGCCTTCGACCGGTTCGTCCGCAGAGGGCGGGGCCGGAAGCTCGGCGAAGAGCCCGAGCTGAGGTGGGGCGGGGGTGTCGTCGCCAAAGTGGGAGAGCGCAATACCTAGGAGACGGACGCCCACTCTGCGGCGCTTCCGGAGCGCTCGGAGCAGCGTCCGCGCGGCCCGCACGACCGATTGCTCCGACTCGATGGGGTGGACCAGCGTGCGTTGCGCGGACCGCGTCCGAAAGTCGCTATCCCGCAGCTTCACGGTGATGGTGCGCGCCTGCAGCGCCTGACGTCGCAAGTCGGTGGCAACGCGGACGGCCAATCGCAGGAGCTCGCGCTCGACCAAGTCGTCGTCGTGCAGATCGCGGGCAAAGGTCTCCTCGCGACTCACCTGCTTTTGCTCATCGCGCGCGGACACGATGCTTTCGTCGACACCACGCACGCGCCGCCAGAGCCATCGTCCGGCGCGTTCTCCGAGGCGCTCAACGAGGCGCGTTTCGCCGCTTTGCTGCGCGTCCGCGACGGTCACGAGCCCCAGCCGTTCGAGCTTTTCGGTGAGCTTCGGGCCGACCATAGGCAGATCGCCAAGTCGAAAGCGACTGAGGAACGGGATCTCCTCGCCTGGGGTGACGCAGCATACGCCGTCGGCCGTCGTGCCCGGTTTGGGCTTGGCCAATTCGACCGCCATCTTGGCGACGAGGCGCGATGTACCACCGCCGATCGATACGCTGAGCCCTGTGGCGGCGTACACCGCAGTCCGAATGCGATGCGCGGTCTCCCGCAACGATTCGTGACCGTAGAGCGCGTCCGTGCCGCCCATGTCGCAATACCACTCGTCGATGCTCGAGGCCTGCACGACCGGCGCGAATTTCGCGAGCACGGCCTGAATGTCGCGACTCCGCGCGCTGCACGCGTGACGTGGTACCGGCACACACATGGCTTGCGGGCAAAGCTGGAGCGCGCGCGAAATCGGCATCGCTGATCGCACACCGAACGCACGGCATTCGTACGACGCGCTGCACACGACACCGCGAGAACCCGGACGGCCACCGACGATCAGCAGTGTGGCGTTGCCTGCGCCGTCGGGGTCTTCCTGCCGTGCGACTGCGACAAAGAATGCGTCAGCATCGACCAAAAGAATGCGACGCGGCGCGGCACCATCTGGCGGCATGGGTGACGGTTGCGGTATGGGCTGCGGTGACGCGCCGGACGACACGAATGGCAACAGGGGATGCATCAGGGACCGCACAAGACGCTGCGTCGGGAATGCGTTCGGGGCTGCGCGATCGTAGTGAAACTCGCCGACCGTTAAAGTTATCGCGTATGACTCCTGCCATTCTGCTGGTCCGGAAAGCTGGCGTGCCGCACGAGGTACTGGAGTACGTGCACGACCCGTTGGCTCCGTCCTTCGGTCGCGAAGCGGTCGAGGCGCTGGGACTGGAGGCCGCGACGGTGTTCAAGACGCTGGTAGCCGACGTGGAGGGGGTTGGACTCGTCTGCGCGGTGGTGCCGGTATCGGCGATGCTCGACCTGAAAGCGCTCGCCGACGCGGTCAAGGCGCGACGCGCGAAGATGGCCGACCCGTTGGCCGCAGCGCGCGCGACGGGATACGTCTTGGGCGGCATCAGCCCGATTGGTCAACGCAAGCCGTTGCCGGTGGTCATCGATACGAGCGCGCTTGCGCTGCCGCGGATGCACATCAGCGCCGGCCGTCGCGGCCTCGAGCTGTCACTGGTGCCGGCCGACTTGGTGCGTTTGGCGAAGGCACGCACCGGAGCGATCGCCAAGTACTGAGGTCGTGGAGCAGGCGCCACGTTTTTGACGCGCTCAGACTACGCTCACAGCGCGAAAACGCCGCGCACATACCGCGCACATACCGCGCTCACACCGCGCTCACACCGCGCTCACACCGCGCGTGGACGCGATGGCCGTTCGGGCAGAATATCAAGCGCCGGGCCGCGACCGCGAGCCGTGACATCCCACACCGTTTCGACGGAGTGTCCACGCACGCCAACGATTTCGTCAAATAAATGCACGACAATGCAGACGTGGTTGGGCACGATGCGGACCTGCTCGCCGAGTCGCGGTCGCCAGTCCGTTTTGGAGAGGTCGAGAATACCGTGCTCTTCGGACATGCGCGTGACGACGATGTCGGGACGATCGAGCAGCGCACCATATCCATCTCCGTCAGCGCGCAACGGTTCGCGACCGAGTGCCTTCGTTCCCGCGTCAATGACCGCTTGGCCTTTGACGGCGACGCTGACGACCGTGGCGAGCACCGTGAGCGCGCAATCATCCCAATCGCAAGCGCCGATGTTGGCGGTCGTGCGATCGTTGTACACGTAGGTACCGGGGCGCACCTCTGTCACGCCGGGTACCTCGTGCATGCGCCATGCAGCCGGTGTGGAGCCGCCACTCACAACGCCCGGTGGCAGGCCTGCGTCCTCAAGCGCAGTCACGTAGCGTTCGATGTCGGTCTTGAGCTGGGTGAGCGGTGCGCTCTGTTGATCGACGGTTTCGCGAATGTGGCCCGGATAGAAGAGCATGCCCGCAAAGCGGAGCGACGACGTCGCGCGCACTTGCTTGGCGAGCGCGACCGCCTTCTCGGGTGACGCGACGCCGACGCGATGCATGCCAAGGTCCGCTTCGACATAGACATCGATTTCACGACGTCCGAGCTTGGCCGCGAGGGACAGCGCCTGCAGCGCATTCGCATCATCGGCGGCGACGGAGACCTTCACGTTGCTCGGCAGTCGCGCCATGCGTTCGAGCCGCGCGGCGCCTACGGGCGGATAGGCGAGGAGTAAGTTATCGCAGACTTCAGCCATCACCTCCGCTTCACGCAAGGTCGCACAGGTCAGACCAACCGCGCCCAACCGCAGCTGATCCGCGGCGATGCGAGGCGATTTGTGCGTTTTGACGTGCGGCCGAAGTCGCAGACCGTGCAGGGTGGCATATGCTGCCATCCGGTCCAGATTGAACGACAGTCGATCGAGATCAACTATCGGCACCGGCGTCTCGAGCTGTTCGAGATACGTCGACATTTTCGCCTCCGACCTGTGAGCCTGCACCATGAGCGCGCGCGATCGCCACTGGACCCCTGTGACGTTGCCAGATGTACCACCACCTGCGGGAGCCTACTCTCCAGGAGTACGCGCCGGCAACTTGTTCTTCGTCTCCGGACAAACACCTCGCGATCCGGCGACGGGAGCAATTGTCGGTACCACCATCGAAGAGCAGACCCGATACACCTTGGCTAATGTGCAGCGTGTACTGCAGGCTGGTGGGCTCAATCTCGAACATGTGGTCAGCGTCACGATTTATCTCACGGATGAAGAGAATTGGGGCGCGGTCAACGAGATCTACAAGTCGGTCTTCTCGCCACCATTCCCGTCGCGCGCCGTGGTCGGTGCGTCGCTGCGCGGTATTCTGGTCGAAATCTCCGCCATCGCGTACGCACCGTGAGTGAGCCGCGCCTCGCGTCTGGTGGCACCAGCGCGCCCTGGCTAACCGACGCGGGCGCGATGCGTGAGTGGTGAGGATGCGATGAGTCAGCCATCGGGTGAGGCAGGCGCAGCCGGCGAGCAGGTGCGGAGTTTCGAGCGCGAGGTGCAGCGAACGGCACGCTACGCGATGATCGGTGTGGCGCCGGATGAGGCGCACACGATCTGGTTTGTCCTGCACGGCTACGGGCAGTTGGCGGCGCGATTTCTCCGGCATTTCGTACATGCACTTCCGGCGAATACCTGCATTGTCGCGCCTGAAGGGCTGTCGCGATTCTATCTCGATGCGCCGGGTACGGATGGTGCGCACTTGCAGCGTGTGGGCGCGACGTGGCTGACGCGTGAAGCGCGCGAGCTCGAGATTCGCGATACGATGCGCTGGCTCGATGCGCTGTACGAGGACGTGGTTGGCGCCTCGCGTCGCGCGCGAGGCGTCATGCCAACCGTTGGCGTGCTGGGGTTTTCGCAGGGCGTTGCGACGGCGATGCGCTGGATGGCCTTGAGCGCCGTCGCGCCCTCGCAAGTCGTGGTGTGGGCCGGGGGGCTCGCGCACGATGTGGACGACCTCGCACTCGCGGCGAAACTCGCGAACGCGACGGTCACATTGGTGGCTGGCACGACCGACCAATTCGTCAGCGACGAAACGCGGGTGACGATGCTCGCGAATGTGCGCTTGCTGCAGCCTAACGCGACGTTGCTGCAGTTCGAGGGTGGCCATCGGCTCGACACGGAGACGTTGCGCACCGTGTTGGCGGCACGAGCGCTCGAAGCGCATGGCTGACGGCGCAACAAAGCAACCCAGCTCGCGCGCAGTGCTGGTGCATGGATCCGACCCGACGTGGAGACGAGCGCAGCGCACGGCCATTCTCGCGCTCGCATCGGCTGATTCGTCGACTGCGGATTCGCTGACTGCAGATTCGCCGATGTCGGACTCGCGGATTACGGTATTGCTGTCCTCTCGTGAGGCTGAAGCGGCGAAGTGGTGTGCCGACCCGCGACTATCGCTGATTGTCGCGCGCGAGAATGCCGCTTTGCGTCACACCCTCGCGTCACTCGGTCTCACGCTGCCCGTGCTCTGGGTTTCGGCGCATGCTGACGATCCCGCAGCCTCCGTGGATGCAATCGCGCGCGACGTCATCGCGCGATTGGCACTGCCTACGTATCGCCCTTGAGCCGCCGAATCGCGCGACGATCCTGCTTGCCAGGCTTGCTCTCTCCATAGGCAAACGCGGTCGGCATCGACCGGAGCTGTTCCTGCACCGCCTCGCGTCGCTTCCGCCCCTCCGCGGTTTCTTCGTAGAGACCGGACGCGATCGTGGCGGACCCGCGGCGTTCGGCGATATCGCGCACGATCAACTGCCATTCAATCGCACCGTTGCGCAGACGCACTTTGTCGCCGGCTTGCACGAGCTTTGCACGCTTCGCGCGATCCCCGTTGACATCGACCTTTCCGCCATCGATCGCATCGGCGGCCAGTACACGCGTCTTGAAAAAGCGCGCGGCCCAGAGCCACTTATCAAGCCGCACTTTGCCAGCGGGTGCGTCGTCATCTTCGTCCGCTACCACGGGTGGCGCGCCGTGCCGCTTACTCACGAGCGCGGTCCTTGCCCCGGCGGCGACGGTGCGTCCGGTTTGTCGTCGTGCTCGTCGTCGTGCTGATGCAGGTCATCATCGTCGATATCGTCGTCGGCATCGTCGTCGATGTCGTCGTCGGCATCCTCGTCGTCCGCGTCTGATGCACGCTCGGACTCGTCGACGTCAGAATCCGCGTCGTGGTCGCCGTCATCACCGGCCTCGCCGTCAGCATCCATCGTGCTGTCCGCGCGCTGCGCCGTGACCGCGCGCGACTCGGCCGCGTGCACTTCACGAATACGCGTCGCAGCGCCGATGTAGACAGCGCGCACGGGCGGTGCGCTCGCTTCCTGCGCGGCATGTTGCTCCAGCAGCGGCACTAACGCGACCAAGGTCGCAATGGCCTGGGCACCATCGTCGGCGTCAGGTACGGCGTCGAGCATCGCCACCACGCGATCGCAGGCGACGGCCATACGTCGTGACATGGTTGCATCCGGGCCGGGCACGGGCGCGGCTGAACGAACGGCCATCGCGTCGGCGCGCTGGCGCAACGCAACGGCATCGGTACGAAAGCGGTCGAGCAGGTACGAGCGGGCGGTTTGCGGCATGCTGCAATCTGTCAGGACAGCTCGGTGCGCGTGAAGCCCAGTTCATCACGCGCCGCACGCCAGGCCTGCTGCCAAGCCTGCCCAACGACCATGGGTGCAATGCCGAGTCGCGTGCAGCGGGCGCGTAGATCGTCCCACCAGCCGTACTCCATCGCTTCGATCACATCGATCAGCTGCCCAAGCGGATGCGCACGTTCGGTCAGCGTATCCTGCAGCGTGGCAGGCAGTTCGAGTCGCTCGCGGAGCACCTCGGGCGGGATCCCCAGTGCCACGTCGAGCACCGAGAGGAGCCCGGCCAAGGTGCGCGCACGGGGATGGGGCGCTGCATCGAGCGCGGCCCCTACCTGTTCGGCCACGCGAGCGCGGCGCAACGCTGCGAAGCCAACCTCCGGGTCGTGTGCCGCGTCGCCGATGAGTTGCGCCGTCACGCCCACCAGTCGATCCATCACCGCATCGCGCCCGAGCATGGTAATCGCATTCTCGACCGAGCGCGGACCGCGCACGCCGAGCGTGGACGACTTCATCGCGCGTAGCATCGAGGCCGCCAGATGCGGATCATCGCGTACGAACGTATCGAAGGCTGCGTTCGGCGGTCGCCCATCGGCAAACGCCGCCAGCATCGATACAGCGCGCAGTACACTCGCCTCCGCGGCACGATCGACCGGCGCCGATGCGGCGCGCGTGAGCAGGCGTCCCATGTACAGCGAGATGCCGGAGGCCAGCACGCGATGTCGAATTGCGCGATCGTCAACGCCGCGTGCCAGTGGGCGGAGCCCTGCGTCGAGCAGCACGCGCACCCGACTCTCCAGGACCGGCGGCGAGATGCGCTGCGCGTCGAGTGCGATCGTCGAACCCACCAACGCGGGTGGCAGCGGCGCGCCATCCGGAAATCCATCGAGCGCGAAATGAAAACCGATGCCGAGTAATCGGTCGACCGCTTTCCTCGTCAGCGCGTTGTCGAGCGCGTCAGTCGACAGCAGCCACACGACGTCGGCCGACGCAAAGCGGGTGAGCGCGCCATCGCGCACAATCGTCGGTGTCACCGGCAGCACGAGGCTGCGCCCCGCGAGTCGCGACAGCGATGTTACCATGTCGACCGTGCGTCGCGCTTCATCGTCGGCGTCGAGCGCACCACGACGATCGTCCGCAGGACACGATGACACGCTGTACCCGATGACGCGATCGCGGCGATCACGGATTGGGAGCAACGTTGCCAGCATTGCGTCGCTCACGCGCGCAACTCGGGATAGACTCGCGACAACACGATCGCCATCATGTCACGTCGCGAGTGCTGCGCTGTGGTCGGTGGTGCGGTCGCTGGTCTGGTCGCTGGTACGCTCGTCCCCGCGCTCGGCGCGGGCCAGCACCGCATTGAAGTACTGCACTTCGCCCGTGACGTCGCGCACGATGTAGGGCGCCAACCACGTGGGCACGTCGACGGTATCAAATTCGTGTCGCAACTCGATTTCGGCCACGACCAGGTCGCGGTCGAGGAAGACGTCAATTTCCCAGCGATATTCGCCCTCTCGCACCACGTATCGGCGTTTGCGAATGCGCGCCTGGACCGTGAGCGGCCACATCGCGTCGAAAAGCGTAGCATCGGTGTCTTCTTCCACTTCGATGCGCGCAGTCGCGGGGCCGAGCTTGACGGTGCGCGTGTAGCGGACGCTGCCATCGGCAGCGACGGATCGACGTAGCCGTTCACGCAGCGCCGTGCCTGGAATCCATCCCTGGTCGATACGTGAGCTCGGTGCAGCAGCGGCGTCGGGCGGACAACCAGAGAGCAGGTACTTTCGCTCGTACTCCATCGGCAGCCCACTCGCGGTCGTCGGCTGCGCCAGCATCCGCAGCGCCGCTACGGCATCGAGCTGCGCGCAACGAATGACATCGAGGTCGCCGCACCATCCACCAAGGAATGATTCCTGGCGCGCAACGGCAACGTCGTTGAGCACATCCGCGAGTGCGTCAGCTCCATCGTACCTGGCATGCGAGCCGAGGACCGCCGCATCGCGCATGGCACCCAACACATCCTGTCCGCGGGTGGCCATCGCGTACCACGCCGCGAGCGCCGGGTGGGCCGCGGTGTGCGGCGACAGCATCGCGCGCTGTCGCTTGAGGTGAATCCGCACATGATGCAACGCCTGCGGCAAATGATCGATTTCGACGTCGGTCAGCGCCTCCAGCTCGGCACGCAATTCGGAGATCGACCGCTCGATGGTGTCGGCCAGATGAGCCGCGTAATTCATCGGTGGCGCATCGCCGAGTCGCGCGTTCACGCGATACGCCGAGAGTCGGTTGGCTGCACGACCAATGAGTGAATCCAGGTGACGCTTCCACGCGCTACCGACCCGTGCGCGGCGGGACTCGGCGCCCTCGCGCAATCGCTCGAGCATGACCGCCGCCTCAGTCTGTCCGTCGCGGGGCAAACCCTCCGACTCGGCGAGGAGCCATTCGGTCGACACGTCGGCGTCGCGCGCGGCGTTCGTGGCCCGCTGCAGCCGTGTCATCGCGTTCAGCAGGCGCGTCGGATGACTGCCGCGCAACAACGATTTATGCGTTTTGATCGACGCCCGTAGTCGCCTCAGTGCGACGCGCGCGCGATGCAGCGCCTCGGCGTCGCTCGACTGTTCCCAGTCTGCGCGCGCCGCGTCGAGCTGGAGCAGCCAGTGCAGTGTGACGATGCGTGCGCCCTCGGTGGCCGGACGCGTGAGTACCGACGTGAGCATGTTCGCTACATCGCTACGCGACAGCTTGACCGTTCCCGTCACGTGTCGTCACTCGCTTCCACAAAGACTTCCGCACTGCCGTCCTCGTGATAGTTCACGATGACGCGCCAGGGGCGGCAACACACTTCGCAGTCTTCGATGTACTCCTGATTGGAGCCGGAGCCAGGATCGAGCGTGATCTCCACCGATTCGCCGCAGTACGGACAGCTGACGTCGCTGGAACGATCGGCAACCCCGTCTCCCAGTGGAAACTCTTCGTCGAGGTCTTCGTCACCCTCGCCTTCGTGCAATGTCCAGTCTTCGTCTTCGCTCATCTGCCGGCAGTAGGGGAAAGCGTACCCCTCCAGATTACTTCGGCGGCAGGAGAAGTGCACGGTCTCCGGTCGCAATCACCAGTGCGCCGCGCGCGCTCGCGAGCTTGGCCTCCAGCGCCGCAAGCTTGATGGACTCGTCCAGCACGAGCCGTTCACGGAGATTCACCAACAGCAGGGTACTTTCTCCGTTTTCGAACCGGACCTGCTCGGCATCGCGCAACAGGCGAGTATTGCGGACGTTGCGCACCTGCAGCCCCAGCATGCGCTCCAGGTTCGCGAGATCGAAAATGGCTTCCCGCGTGTCGATCTCGACGTCACGTCGCACTCGGTCGAACTCCAAGCGCTGGAATTCAAGCTTCTGCCCGGCCGCGGAGTAGCGACCACTCTCCCGCAAGAAGAGCAAGGGCGTCTTGAGGCTCACTCCGGCTTTGTAGTTGCTCCGCAAGCGCGTGCCGTCGAAAAATGCGCCGTCATCATCCGTGTCGCTGAGGCCGTACAGCTTGGCCTCGGCCAGTGGCAGCAGCGCCTGTGTACTGAACAAACGCTGGGCCTGCGCTTGCTGAACCTTGGCGCGCACTTTGAGCAGGTCTGGATTGCGACGCGTGGCGAGATCGAGCAAGGCGTCGACGTTGCTCGAATCGACACGTGATCGACCGATACCGTCGAGCGCTGGAACCGCCGCTTCCGGGAGCGGAACCGGACGACCGACGTCGTCCCACAAATACGCCGTGACGCCAAGCGTGGTCATGAAGTACGCTGCTTCTGCTTCGTAGCGGGTGACCTGCCGCCGCTGCACTTCAAGCAGGGCTTCGATGGTATCAATCGGCGCACTCTCGCCACTAACCACCCGTCGCCGCACCGCCTGCAGTCGGAACGCCGCGAGTGTCTCGCCATCTTCGGCGATTGCGCGGCGTCGCCACGCCTCATACCACGCCCCGTAATCCTTCGCGGCACTGTATAGCAGTTTGTTGAGCATCGCGGATTGCTCCGCCGAGCTGGCATCGCGTGCCGCGCGCGCCTGCGACAGCGCGTTCCGTCGCTCGTCGGTGACGATGCGTTGCCCGAGCGGAATACTGATGCCCGCTTCGAAGGTCCCACCGTTGCTGGTGCGACGATCGGGATTGAAGTATTTGCCCAGCGTCCGATCGTACGCGAGCGTCACATCGGCACCGATCGGCAGCGGGATTTTCATCTCGGCGTCGATGTAGTTGTAGTACTGCGTACCCCCGAATCGCTTCTGATCCCATGACGCCGTCACGGTTGGATCGAATGCGCCCCAGGCCGTCCGTAGTTCGCTGCGCGCTTGCTCGACGACGAGCTTGGCTTGTTGTGCGACAGGATGCCCGTTGAGAATACGTTCGACGAAGATCGGAAACGTGAACGCGACGTCAGTGGGTGCCGTCGTTTGCGCGGATAACTGTGAGGCGGGGGCCGGTGGCGTCGCTGCGTGCGCGAGGGATGCTTGCGCAGAGGACGTCGACGTCGCGCAGGTCGCGGCAAGCACGAGCAACCACGCGCCCACGCCGAGCGTGCGTAAACGCGTCACTTCTTCTCTCCGCCCTTTGTCGCGCTCTTGTCACCCGCCACTTCGCTTGGTGAGAGCGCTTCTGACGGATTGATTGAGAGCGGGAAGCCGTTGAGCGTGCGCCAAAGTTCCCAGCCTACCGTGACGTTGTCGAGCATCGCCCAACCCTCGGCACCGGTGCCGAGACGAAGCTGTGCCGGCCATGGCGCATCGAGTGTCGTGTCTTCGACCAGCAGCGCGCGGAACTTGCCACCTTTACTCGGAAATTGATCGATGACGGCCACGGTCGCGCCAAACGTGCCGACCGCCACCTGCGGCCAGCCGGAGATCTGCAACGCTGGCCACCCGTCAAAAAACACGCGGACATGGCGACCCGGCTTGAGCAGTGCAACATCCATCGGTTTGACGAATAGCTCAACGGCCTTCCGAGGGCGCGCCGGCTGAAGGGTGACGAGCGCACCGCCGGCCTTGATGATTTCGCCCTGACCAGCGCGCGATGCACGCACGATGTAGCCGTCTTGTGGCGCTTTAATCAGATAGAAGCTGTTCCGCACGGTGAGCGAGCCAACCTTGTCCTGCAACTTCGCGATGTCGGCACGACTTTCGTTGACATCGGCGAGCGTCGCCGCGCGATCCGATGTTGTTTTGGAGATCTTCTCGCCATACTCAGCCGGAACACTCAACAGATCCGTTTCAATGGTGCGCAGAACCTGTTGCTTCTCAATAAGCTTGGCCGACGCGGATTGGACCTTGAGCTGAAACGACTGCAGTTCGTTCACGGAGACAAGACCGAGCGAGTCTCGAAAGAGTCGCTCGCGACGACGGAGCTGGTCGCGTGCCACAGAATCCTCGAGCGACGCTTGCCGCACCTCGGCGGTGTACTGCACGATCTTGTTCTGCGTCTGCTGCAGTTTGAAATCGCGCTGGGCTTGCAGTTGTCCGATCTGCGCATCGAGCGCGCGCGTCTTGCTCAATTTGTCCTCGACGGCTGCCTGCTTCGAGCGTTGTTGCTGCGTCGTCAGCGGCAGCACATTCGGGTTGAGGTAGTCCTCCTTGATTTCAGAAATACGCGCGATCGAGTCGCCTTTCTGTACATACTGCCCCTCACGCACGTACCACGCTTCGATGCGGCCGTCAATGCGCGAGGTGAGATCCTGTGGACGATCGGCGATATCGAACGCGGTCACCGTGCCGTCGCCCTGAACGTTTTGTTGCCACGGCAGGAAGAGGATCACGACCAGCGCGACGAAAATGCCAATCAACCAACGTGAGACGATACGGCCGGCGTCGACTTCTCCGAGCAACGCGGTCGTCTCGAGCGGAAGTCGTTGCAGCTCGCGCTCGATATCAAGATCGGACGAGTGTGGTGTCGAGTTTTTCATGCGACCACCGCAGCCGTGAGCTGGTGCATCAGGTGTTGGCACAGCGGATCGTGCTGCAGGTCGTTGAAATGCCCCTGCGTGACGACGCGGCCTTCGTCCACGACCAGCACGGCATCGAAGGCCGCGAGCAATTGTGGATCGTTGGAGACTGCCAGCACCGTCCATGGTCGAGCGCGATCGGTGAGCAGGCGAATGATCAGCGCGCGGGAACTGGCATCGAGGTTCTGGAAGAAATCATCGAGCACGACGAGACGTGGACGCCCGGCGATGCCCTGCGCGACGAGCAATTTATTGGCGACATGCGCCGGCAACGAACGCCCACCGTTGGTGAGCTCCGTCTGAATGCCATTCGGCAGTTGCTGGATCTCGTCGGTGAGCTCAAGGTCGTCGAGCGCAGCGCGCACGTCCGCCGGCGTGATGTGCGAGCGGCCCAGGCTGACATTTTCTTCGACCGTACCATCGAACAGATCGCTCCACGACAGCATCTGGCCAACGCGTGCGCGTACCGCTGGGAGATCAAGGTCGCGCAGCGTCACGCCGTCGTAGCGAATCGTACCGTCATAGGTATCCATCAAGCCACCCAACAATTTGAGCAAGGTCGAGCGCCCCGAGCCGTCAAAGCCCATGATGGCAAGGCGCTGTCCGGCTGGCACGTGTATCGAGACCGAATTCACCGACGGATGGCGCGACGTGGCGTACCGAAAGCGCAGGTCCTTCACTTCGATCGCCATACCGCGCGACGGGTCATGAATGGGCGCGAGTCCGCCGCGCGTTTCGAGCGGAATGTCGGCCACGTGCCCGGCTTTTTCGACCGAGGTAAGCGTGTCGTAGACCGTCGATAAGCTGCTGATCAACTTTTCCACGCCAGCAAGCACGGTCACAATCACGATTTCCGCCGCGACGAACTGGCCGAGCAGTAGGCGATTCGTTTGGACGAGTGTCGCGCCGATGATGAGGACGGCCGCCGTGACGAACGTTTTGAAGCCGATCAGTGCTACCGTTTGCTTGACGATGACCGCGAAGTGCTTGCGTCGATACTTGAGGTAGCCGGTCACGACATCGTCCATGCGTTCAACGGGCAGGGTACTGTCGCCCGCGTACTTGAAGGCATGAAAGGCGCGCGCCAGCTCTTCGAGCCAGTGTACGGCCTTGTACTTGTACTTCGATTCGGTGATGGACGTGGCCAGGCCTTCTGCGCCGGTCCAGCGGATGATCAACCAGAGCGCGCCGGTGACAACGATTGCGAATACCGAGAACCACGGGCTGTAGAGCGTGAGGAGCACGAGGCTGAAGAGAATCGTCAGCAACGCGGTTGGCACGTCGATCAGCAGCTTTTGCACGCCCTTCTGGATGGCCACGGCTTCAAACAACCGGTTCATCTGCTCAGGAAGATTGCTCTCCAGCGACGCGGCGTATCGCATGCGCGGCACACGGAACGCGAACTCGAGCGCCATGCGCGCAAACACGCGCTGTTGAATGCGCTCGACGACGCGCAACAGGCCAATCTGGATCACGCCAGCGATGATGGTGCCGAGGACCACGAACGAGATGAGGAGAATGACCGGCTGCAGGAATAAACGTCCCTGCACCAACTGCACTATGCCGCCGACCGCGAGTGGTAGCACGAGGCTCATACCGCCGGCCAGCGTCGCGTAAAAGAAGATCGTCAGAATCTCCCGACGCTCCCGCGCAAAGAGCGCAATCGTGCGATCGATCGGGGAGCGGTGTTCAGGTTCCTCCTCGCCCAAATGGCCCGCGGGGCTATGCGGCCGACTGCTGGCCATCGCGCTCGTTGCGGATCGGAGGTCCAGCGGCGCAAGGGCGACCACGGTTCGATCGGCGCCGAGTTGTTGCCAGAGTTGCGGCGCGAGTTCGTCGGCCGCACCACGCATCGTTTCCTCGGTACCGTCTCGGCGCACGAGGATCGCCTCGAGGCCGCGCTCGCCTTTGATCAAAAGGAGTGCGTCGTCGCGATTGGCGCTGAGCAGCACGAGTGGTACCGTCGCTTCGCGCAGGGCAGTACGGAGGGCGTCGATGGTCAGCGTGCGATCGAGATAGCCGATGTCCACCGCGCCGCCGATGGAACGAAG